>ONXW01000108.1 GCA_900321915.1 uncultured Eubacteriales bacterium | reverse complement strand
TTCCGCCGTCGAATCCGCGGGAACGCTGATCATAGCTGTCTGGTAAGTGTTTTGTAATCCGGCAAGAGACACGTTCATGCCCTCGCCGGAGGCGAAAATCCGCTCGCTCAGGTCGGGGCGGTTTTCCTCATGTCCGTCCACGACTTCAACAATCCGGGCCCATACCGGCACAGCGGCTGCGCCCCGGCGGACGCCGTCCCCGAAGTTCTTGTATACCTTCATCCTGTAGGACTTTTGCTTTTTTTCCTCTTCTTCCTCGCCGCCTTTTTTCCCGTTGTGTCCGCCCAGGGCTATTGCGCCCGCGACCACTGAGCCAGCCACGCTCACGGCGATCTTCACCGCCGTGCCGGGGTCGCTGTCATCTATCTTCTCGTAATTTCCGCCGGGCGCCGGCTTCGTCGGCTCCACGATCCCGCCCCAGATCGTTGTGCCTTCGTCCTCTCCGGGGTTGGGCGAGGCTGTCTGCGCCACAGTCTGTGTGCCGTTATCCACCATAAACACATAGTTGAACTGTACTTCTCCGAAGGCATTGTCATCATTACAGCCCACCTCAATCCGTCCAATGTCATCGGCGACAACATAATCCACTTCCAGAACTTTTGTGAAAGGCTCTAAAGAATCTCCCCCTTCACTTCCGCCGATCCTTCCTTTTCCCCATTCCCCGGTTTTAGTTATCGGATAGATCCAATATCCGCAGATCTCTGTCTCGTTGCGAAAAGTCGCTTTCAGATGGATGCTGTCTCCTGTACTGACATGCCCATGATAGTTATATGCATAATAATGGGTATGATACTTGTCGGCTCTCTTTATTATATGTTCCCCCTCCATGATCTGCGGATCGTTTTTGTAATAACCGCTGATCTCATATTCAATAGTGGTTGTGATGGGATTTCCGTAATAGTCATATGAGTCGTAGGAGAATGTGTCGCTTGCGATCACACGCCAGACGCGCCCATCGTTTTCGTTCGCCAGTGAAGTCACGGGCGCAAGCAGACCACAGATCATCAGTGCGCAGACCAGCCCTGCGAAAAAGCGTTTCATGATCTTCATTCCTGCAGCCTCCTTACAGAAACAGGGACACGACTGTTCCCAGCGAAAAACCCAGTGTCAGCCCCGTGAGAAATCCGTCGCACCTGCCCCGCACCACCGTGCGGACACCGTTTTGGGTTCGGGAGGTCAGGCTTTGCGCCAGCTCATAGAGTTTGCCGCTGCCGCCGCCCAGAGCCTCCAGCGAGAACAATGCTCCTGCGATGCCTGCCATGGTCGTCCCAGCCGAGACATTTCCCCCGGCGAAGGCGAAATAGACCACCATTCCGGCGACAACGCCGAGAATAATGCTGATGATGTCCCGGTTTTCCCCGCGGCCTTTGAACAGCGTGACTAAGCCCCTGAAAAGGTTTTCCAGACCGCCGGTGAACAGCGACAGGAGTGCCGCCGCCACTGCGCCCTTGCCCAGCACACCGATTGGCGTGCCCAGAACCGAGCGGTCAAAGCCGCCCTCGGCATAGGTGAACCAGGAGAGGAACCTGACAATCACCGAATCGGAATCCCGGAACTGCGCCAGCACAAACCACAGTATCGCCAGCAGCAGCGTGCCGATGAGGGCTGAGGGTTTCCTGAAAAGACTCACGACTCCGCCGAAAAGCGAACCGACGCTATGCAGCAGGCCGGAGACCGGCGGGAGCGTCTCGGGGATTGGCTTCGCTCTGCGGGGAATGCCGGGCAGAACCAGCTCGCCTGAAATAAACTCCCCGGGGGATGCGGAGGCTGCCAGATCAGGGACTATGGGCGTCATGGCCGCCTGTTTCGGGGCCTCCCGTGCTGCCGGCGGGACAGGCCTCTTTGCCAGCGGCCTGCCGCAGCTCTTGCAGAACCGTGCGGTTTCTTTCACGGGATATCCGCAGTATTTGCAAAATCTTGCCATGAGGGTTTCCTCCTTTACGGCGGTGTTTCGTTATAGAGTCTTCCTGCCTTCAGAGCCTTCAGGCATTCCGGATTTGAGGTGCTCATTTTCTTACAATGATTATAATATACCTTATGCCTGCCTCGAAAGCGTGACAAACATGTTTGCAATGCACATTTCATTTGTCACACATTTATGACAGTGCTTCATCTCACATATTTCCGGACGTTTCGATGTCTTTCTCCCTGGTGCATTACAAAGGGAAAGAGTACAAAAAAGCTCCGTGCACCGGGGTTTCCAATCCGAAATGTCAATCCGGCAACTTATCTGTCGCCCGTTCGTAGTCAGAATCCAAATCTTCTTTCATTTCCGATACGGAGAAGGAAGTGATCCAGGCATACGATGTCTGGAAAGAAAAAAAGAATTACGGCAAGGTCTCCATGGGCGTGGTCAGGACAACGTACCTGATCGATGAGAACGGGATCATCGTGAAGGCCTTCGACAAGGTGAAGGCCGCCGATAATCCGGCGCAGATGCTGGGAGAACTGCAGGGAACGCTCATCCGGCACGGAGTATGTTTTTGTACGGACGGAGATACCGGGGAAAGGGAAAAATGGGGAAAGCCTGTTTCTGCGGCGGAGCGCAGTATTGCTTGACATACGGTTTTTCTACAGTACGATTCAAGAGTCCGCCGCCATGGCGGGCAGAGCAGAAAAAAGCGGAGAGATCCCGCATCATAAGGATCTTTTGAAAAGGAGCGTATATGCCGAACCTGTTATTGGAAGTGAATCATGTCGGACATGTTTATCAGTCTCCGGAGCGGGAGAATGAAGCACTGAAAGACGTGAACTTTCAGATCAAAGAGGGTGAATTTGTCAGCCTGGTCGGGCCTTCCGGCTGCGGCAAATCAACGCTTCTGACGATCATTGCGGGGCTGGAGCGCCCGACATACGGGGAAGTGCGCCTCGACGGGAACCCGGTCACCGCGCCCACGACGGAGATCGGGTACATGCCTCAGAAGGATCACCTGTTTTCCTAGCGCAATATTTATTCCAACATCACGCTGGGGCTGGAGATCCAAAAAAAGGGACCGGAGTATTACCGGAAGGCAGAGGAACTGATGGAGAAATATGGTCTTCGGGATGTCGGCCATATGAGGCCCGACCAGCTTTCCGGAGGAATGCGCCAGCGGTGCTCCCTGATCAGGACCCTGGTGACAGATCCGAGATTCCTGCTGCTGGACGAGGCTTTTTCGGCGCTGGATTACCAGACCAGGGTCGCCGTTTCCGTTGATATACATACTATTATCAGAAATGAGCACAAAACCGTGCTTCTGGTCACGCATGACATCTCGGAAAGCCTGATGCTCTCGGATCGGGTGATCGTCCTCACCCACAGGCCCGGAACGGTCAAAGCGACCCATGACCTCTCCGAGCTGAAGGAGATCGCTCCGATGGAACGGCTGGAACACGAAGCGTTCGGTTCCATGATCAGGGATATATGGGGGGAATTAGACATATATGGATGACTTCGGTGATACTTTAAAAAAAGACCTGCGGGGCGCGTATCTGCACAGGCGGAAGCTGGAGCTGTTCCGGATCAGGGTATCCCGTATCGCGATCCTGTTCGTGTTTCTCTCCCTGTGGGAAGTGCTGACCACCAACGAGATCCTCAATCCCTTTGTGTTCAGCAGCCCGAGCCGCATTCTTGCGACCCTGAAGGATCTCTCCGGATCCGGCGAGCTGTGGCGGCATATCGGGACGTCGGTACTGGAAACGGTTTGCGGTTTTGTGAGCGGAACGATTCTCGGCATCCTGATCGCGGTCGTGCTCTGGTGGAGCCCGGCGGTATCGAAGGTCCTGGATCCCTTCCTGGTGGTCCTCAACGCCCTTCCAAAAACGGCCCTCGGTCCCATTTTTATTGTATGTATGGGGACGGGCGCGGGGGCGATCATCGCCATGACCCTCGCAATCTTCCTGATCGTCACCATATTAAATGTGCTGAACGGATTTAACCATACGGACCTTGAGAAGGTCAGGCTGATGAAAATGCTGGGCGCGGACAGGCTGCAGATCTTCCGGAAGCTTGTCCTGCCCGCGAATCTTTCCACGATCGTCAATGCCCTGAAGATCAATATCGGCTTATCCTGGGTGGGAGTGATCACCGGGGAATTCCTGGTTTCCAGGGCCGGACTGGGCTATCTGATCGTATACGGGTCGCAGGTTTTTAAGATGGATCTTGTCATGACTTCCGTCGCGGTACTGGCGGTCTGCGCCATGCTCATGCACGCAGGGATCGTATTGCTTGAAAAAGCTACCAGAAAAAGATTCGGTATTACCTGACGGGGCGCGGCAATACCCCAGGAACAGGTCTGAGAAGGAGAATGTAATGAAGAGAGCATTTAGAAGAGCGGCAGCAGTCATATCTATGCTTTGCCTGCTGGTTCTTGCGGCCGGATGCGGCGCCAAATCACAGGAAAATGACACCGGGATCAAGCTTTGCGAGGTGACGCACTCCGTGTTCTACGCACCGCTTTATGCCACCATCGAACTGGGATATTTCAAGGAGGAAGGGCTTGAGCTAGAGCTGGTAAATGGAGGAGGCGCGGACAAGGTCATGATCGCGGTGATCACCGGGGAAGCGGATATCGGCTTTGCCGGGCCGGAGGCGTGTATCTATACCTGCCTGGAAGGACAGAAGGATTATCCGAAGGTCTTCGGACAGCTGACGAAGCGCGACGGATCCTTCCTGATCGGCCGTACGGATGAGGATTTCCGCTGGGAGAACCTGGCCGGGAAAACGATCCTGGGCGGGAGAAAAGGCGGCGTTCCGGAAATGACGCTGGAATATGTCCTGAAGCAGAAGGGACTGCGGCCCGGCGAGGATGTGATCGTGGATACCTCCGTGCAGTTTGATATGATGGCGGGCGCTTTCGTTGGCGGGACCGGGGATTATGTGACGATGTTCGAACCGACGGCGACAGAAACGGAATCCGCCCATAACGGCTATGTCCTGGCCTCCATCGGGGAGGAGAGCGGTGAGATTCCCTATACGGCTTTCTTTGCGCGGCAGAGCTACCTGAAGGAGCACGAAGGCAAGGTGAGCCGGTTCACGGCTGCCCTGGCCCGGGGAATGGAATGGGTATCCTCGCACAGCGCGCAGGAAGCTGCCGAAATGATCAGCCCGCAGTTCCCGGGAACCTCCGTTGAAGTGTTGGCTAATGTGGTGCAGCGGTATAAGGACATCGATGCATGGAACAGCACCCTGTGCATGCAGCCGGAGGCCCTGGACCGCCTGCAGGATGTGATGCAGGAAGCCGGGGAATTGAAAGAACGCGTCGAATTCCAGAAGATCGTCGACAACACCTGGGCTGAGAAAGCCGGGAAATAATACCATATTCGTCCTATGACAGAGAAGCCTTTCATCCAAAAAACCGGCGCGGAATCGGATCCCGTGATCCGCAGCGTCATGGCCGACCTTTTCCAAGCCATGTTCATCAACCAGCTTCTGACCAATACGGCGACCCTCTTTGCTTCTTTTATCGTGGGGCGCTGTTACGGGGAAGTATCCTTAAGCGCCACCGGGATCATTTATCAGATGATCTTCTTCCTGATCACGCTGGGGAGCATCTTCTCGATCGGTTCGCAGCTGGAATGCTCCCTTGCGCTGTCAAAGGGAGACCGGCAGCGGGTCAACAGCATCTTTTCCGCAAGCCTCATCCTCATCGGCGTGATCTCGGTGATCCTGACGGCGGCATTTTTGCTTTTCTCCGGACAGACGGCGTCGCTGCTTGGCGCGGCTGCCTCCTCCGGGGAGCTTCACGCGGTTACGTCGGACTATATCCGGGGACTTGCCGTCGGTGTGCCGGCCCAGCTTGGCGCTGCTTTTCTGGCGTCGATCATGCCGCTGGACGGGGACAGGAAAAGGATCCTGACCGCGTCCTTTGTCATGATTGCGGTCAATATCGCCGGTGATCTGCTGAATGTTTACGTCCTGCATCTGGGCATGTTCGGCATCGGTCTCATGACGTCCGTCAGCAATTACTGCGCGGCAGCCGTATTTTCCATTCATTTCCTGAAACCCGGTAGCCGGTTCCGTTTCGTGAAGACGAAAAGGCTTTTGGACTGGCTGGCGGTGTTTTTCCGGCGCAGCCTGCCGACGGTGTTCGGTCAGGTCATGAAATGGCTGTATTTTATGTCCATGATCCGCATCATCATGTTCTTTGGCAGCGATTCGGAACTAGCGGCATACTCCATGTTCGGCAATTTCAGGAATACCATGATCTGCGTCTGCCTCGGGCTGGGCTTGGCCCATCTGCTGATCGCGGGGACCATGTATGCAGAAAACAATGTCCGGGGGATGAGGGAGTCTGTCCGGACCGGCCTGAAATGCAGCCTGGTCCTGGGGATCGTCCTGGGAGGGCTTATCGCGGTATTTGCCGGACCGATCCTTTCGCTCTATGGAAAAAACGGCGCCCTGCCGGAGGCAGTGTTCCTTCTGCGTCTCTATTCGGCCTTTTTCTGCATCGATTTTCTGAGATTTTTCTATTCCTTTTATGCCAGAAGCCTGGGAAGACGCGATCTTACCGTATTTTTCAATGTATTCGGAGAGTTTCTCCTGCCGGCCGGCGCAGCCTTCCTTCTCGGCCGCTTTTTCGGATGCAGGGGGATCTGGGCAGCGATCCCGGTCGGGAGCGGCCTTGCCGTTCTCTGTACGTTGCTGTGGTCCGTGATCCGGAACGGCAGGTGCCGCAGGCTGTCGGATATGCTGATGCTGCTTCCCCAGAGCTTTTTTGACCGGGAGGATTCCTGCCTTAATGTATCCCCGCGGGATCCTGCCGAAGGAGCGGAATATGCCCGGGAGGTGTATGAGTATCTCGCGCAGAACGGCTACGACAGGAAGACCGCCCAGGCGGTTTCCCTGAGTATTGAAGAGATCATCGCGCTCCTTCCGGCACAGCGGGACCAAAGGAACCGGATCTTTACCAACCTGTTTGTAACGGCGGAAGAGGACTGTATCCGGATCAGGATCCGGAACTACGGAGAGCTTTTTGACCCGCTGTTTTACGAACAGCAGACGGAACAGATCGACCTTGACGCCCTGGGAAAGACCATCGTGCGTTCCATCGCGGATGAAGTGGAGTACAACACCGCGCTGGGAGTCAACAATCTGATCATAACCGTCAGGGCGGGGAGGACTGCCACCTGATATAAGGAGACCTGTATTTTTGGGGATTCACAACCTCGAGTGTAAATGCACGGCCGGAATGGTTATTGGCTTTGCTCCCCGGGACTCAGGACATAGAAAAAAAGCCTTGTAACTACAGCGTTTCTGTAGCGGCAAGGCTTTTTTTCTTTCTTTTCGCTATGTCGTTTTGCAGCCTCTGTTACGTCATGTCGTTACATTCAAAGGAAGTGTCATTTTCACGCTCAGGAGACTTGTAAGTGGACATCAGACAATCATTCGTATTCGATACCGGCAGAGCGTTGCTTAACGTATATTAGTTAAGTTTTGTGTTCTTTTAGCCGGTTTTTTCTCTCAGTTATACTGTGTCTCTTCCCTTTCCGATCTTCTGTTGCCAATTTGTTGCCAGAGAACATACACCACGGATCTGCTTGCGAGCACTAATTTATCATCGTAATGCCCGCCGTATTGAATAACAGTTACCTTTACAATCCAAATCTTCTTTCATTTACAGGACGGGATAAAGATATTGGACAGATCCATACATTCCAGCGCTGCCTCAATACGAGGCAAAAGCGTATCAGAAAATGAAGTTACATAATCTATAATCCATTTGTCGGTAATTTCCATTTGATCGCAGATTGAAAGGGCGGCAATATGAAGAAATTCACGCTGTTTCTCGTAACTTCTGTTTTGCATCACTTCCAGTATTTCCAACTGTTCCTCATGGCCAAGATGCAGTGTTCGTACATTTTTTCTGATTATTGCCAATCCAAGCGCATTTGTGATGGATTGCTCGCACAAATTTAGATAGTGTTCTTGAAAGTCGGGCGCAACTGTCTGCAAAACGCAGATAGCAGCATCCTTCTCGAACCCGTGAATCAATAGATTTTCTGCCAGCATGCACTTTAGATACTGTTCTGTATAGGTGAGACCGTGCATTGTCTCAGATGGAGCATTCAACAGAGGATAGTCAATGCAGAGCGGCTTTCGATGTGCAAAATAGTAGAGATCATAATGCTTTAAATAATCACCAATACCTCGAAGTGTATCAGTAAAATAGAAATTCTGTATTTCCGATGCTGTACGGCAGACCATCTCCCACAGTCGCTTTGCAGCCTCAAGTTTATCCTGAAGAATTGTCTGCCCCTGCTTAACGAACGGCATCAGCTCATCAGACAGCAATCTGACGTAAGGTGTGTGGTTCTCATCCATAGCTAAGGTGATCGTGTACCACAGCGAAGCTAAAAGTTCCTGTGCAACTTCTACTGTTACAGAGGTGCTGTCTCCCATGGTGTACCGTTCGGTTTGCTTTCCCAGCAACGTCCATAGCCGAGGCAACAGAATCTGTAAATCGTCCCCCGAG
>ONXW01000178.1 GCA_900321915.1 uncultured Eubacteriales bacterium | reverse complement strand
GTGACAAAGAGCAGCAGCAATCCATACCCCAGGCATCCCAGCACTTTTTTCATAGTTTTCCTCCGGCATATAGAACTGCTTTCAGTATATCACCTGCCGGGGCTTCTTGAAAATACCGCGACCACCTCCTTTTTCAGCTTTTCCAGACAGAACAGCATCCTCCTGCCGGTTTTTCCGGCTTATTTATACCGCACCTTGTCAAAATGAATCTCTTTCAGGTTTCCTCTCTCATCCCCGATATAGTCGCCCATGTAAAAGGCGCCGCGCTCGGCGGTAAACAGCTTCTCATAATCTGAAAGGCTGCACTCCCTGCCGTCTATCATCACTGTTACGCCGAGACTCTGGTAGCGCCGGAGGCCTTCCACGAACACCTTTTTCTGTTCTTCCTTTCTCTTTTTATCCTCCAGTGTCTCATACACGATACCGGGGTTTTCTTTTCTGCCGCCTTTCCGGCAGCCCCGTACTCCTGCTGCATTGTTCATGTTTCTATCACTCCCTGAGTTCCGTACATTTCCCTTATCAGGCGGAAGGATAGGCCCCGCAAGGAGT
This sequence comes from uncultured Eubacteriales bacterium, assembly GCA_900321915.1. Lineage (GTDB taxonomy): Bacteria > Bacillota > Clostridia > Lachnospirales > Lachnospiraceae > Clostridium_R. The sequence goes on along the minus strand of ONXW01000178.1, from coordinate 2,588 downwards.
TTTCCGTGATATATCCCCATGCCCATCCTGTCCGCACCGGAAAAGAATCCGCCGGTTTCTCCGCCGAAAGCGGCCCCGTCTGTCTTACGGGATAAACCCGCAGAAAAAAGCGAGGACCTCCCCGGTGATCCTTCCGGCTTCCGGTGCCCATGGAATATGCCTGATACGGATGCCGAGAAAGCGTTCCAGCAGCTTAAGCTGCGTCTCCCCGCCGAAGGCTGCCAGATATTCCGCGGGAGGTTTCCCGCGTTTTGCCGCGAAGGCGGCAAATGATCCTATCTGCCAGTCGTTTCCGCCGCCGAGAATAAATCTCCGGTCACATCGCGCGAACTCTTCTTCTATGCCTTCCCTGTAGACCCCGAAATCTATCACGACAGCTTCTCTCTCCCGTTCCCGGCACTGCAGGAGCTGTTTCCTGCCTGCCGAGGGCATATATTCCTCCGCCTTAATATAAAAAACCTCCGGAGGCGGTTTTGTGACTGTTTTTTTCCTGTGAACCGCGAATATTCTCGCGAAATCACCGTTCCCGTTCCATTCCAGGACCGCTGTCCTCCGGTGACGCACATCGGAGAGAAATCTCGCCAGCAGTACTGAAAAATGTGTTGTCCCAACGGAATGGCCGCAGCCGGCGATTCCGTAGACTGTGAATGATACCGGATTCATCGCTCCCCCGCAAAAAGGCCCTTAAACCTTCCAGGTCCCGGTCTCCGCAGGGCTTTAAAGCTCCAGCCCGTGCCGGGCGCCGGTTCCGGGAGAAGCCCGCGGAACAGCTCATCCAGCAGGGCTTTTCTCTCCTTTCCCGCGGCTTTTCCGTTCCCCTCCGGCAGGCGGAAGCACGCAACCCCCGCCAGATCCTCCGGAAGAACGGGCCGGAAATCCTCCGGCGCGCCGCGGAACAGTACCCTGAGATTCCTGCAGTGCGAGAGGAACCTGACAGCCTCCGACGCGTCCGACTCATCCCAGGCTTCCGTACCGCAAATAAGAAGGACGAGGTCGGCCCCGGCCTCCAGCGCCCGCTCCGGGCTGTCGCCGCAGTCCGTGACAAGAAGGCTGCAGTCCGGTGCCGGAAGGCTTACGGAGGGGCCGTATTCCGGCAGGATACGGACGGTTCCCGTATGGCAGACGCCGAAGCGGTCCGGAACCGTGCGCCGCGCCATTTTTTCCAGCGCCCTGCTGCTGCTCCGCTCCTTCACAATACAGGAAAGGCCTCTTGCTGCCGCGTAGTCCGCGATGGCCAGGCACATCCTGGTGACGCCGATGCCCCGCCTGCTCCCGCAGACGGCCGCCTGAAGAGACGGTTTATTCCCTGCCTGCTGCCCGCTCCGGATTTCGGACAGCGCATCAAGTACCCCGGAAACACTTTCCGGCCGTTCCTCCCGCTTCTCGCGGAGGCACGCCCGTATGGTTTCTTCCAGGCGCGGGTTATGACGGGACGCCGTCCCCCCTTCGGGTTCCGGTCCCGCCGGGGCCTTCCCGGTACACATGAACCGGAGGACTGCCCCGAGCCCGTAAATATCTGTTCTCACGTCAACTGTGCCGCCGGACAGAAGCTCCGGCGCCGCAAATCCCGGTGTGCCGTACCGCCGCGATTCCCTCCCGGCCATCTCCGGCGTCATGGCACAGCCGAAATCAACCAGCCAGAGACGCCCGCCGCAGATCATCAGGTTTTCCGGCTGCAAATCAAGATACAAAATCGGAACTGGTTCGAATGAATGAAGAGCTGTAAGAATGCGGCATAAATCGATCCCGTAGCGCAGGACCTCATCCGCGGAGAATCCGCACCGCTCAGCGCGGGCGGAGACAGAATCGCCATCAAGATACTCCATGACGATGTAGTGATAATTCGAATCGGTTTCAACATCATAAAGGACAGGGATTCCCGGAATCCGGAGCTTCCCGAGGATATCTGCCTCCCTCAGGCCTCCCGGGTCCTGTCTCGGCACTCTCTTCACGGCCCGCAGCTGGTCGAGCGCTGCATGCCGCGCCAGGTAGACGGTTCCTTTCCTCCCCCGGCCGAGTACGCCTTCAATACGGTACTTCCCAAACAGCAGTGATTCCCTTCCGCATCCCTCCTTTCTGTGTTCCCGTCTCTCTGTGCCGATATTCTACCGCACCGGGCCAAATATTTCTACATTTTTTCATCTGTTCATTGTTTTTCATTCTCTTTCGTCAACATACACAATTAGATTGGTAATAATGCCCTTATTTAACGGTGATATTCGTCTAATTTTCCCATTGCGGTTTTCGCACTTTTCTATTAAACTAGCTTCCAAATAAAGGAAGAGAGAAGGTGAGTCTTTGAAAATAGAACGCATCAATGATAACCAGATCAAGTGCACACTGACAGGGAATGATCTCAGCGCTCGCAATCTCAGCCTCACAGAGCTCGCTTACGGAACCGACAAGGCCCGGAGCCTCTTTCAGGAGATGCTCCAGAAGGCCAGCACCGAAACCGGCTTTGACGCGGAAGACGCGCCCCTGATGGTGGAAGCCATCCCTCTTTCCGGCGAAAGCCTGATGCTGATCATCACGAAGGTGGACGATCCGGAAGAACTGGACGCCCGCTTTTCCCGGTTCTCTCCTTCCGG
>ONXW01000112.1 GCA_900321915.1 uncultured Eubacteriales bacterium | reverse complement strand
CCGGTACCCGGTACAAGATATACTCTGGCAACAGATTTTTTTCTTCTGCCTGTTCCATAATACTTATTAGCCATTTTCTTATTCTCCCTTCCGATTAAAACTTGAGTTCAAGTACTTCCGGCTTCTGTGCAGCGTTCTTGTGCTCCGGACCTGCGTAGATGTGAAGCTTCTTCAGCATCTGTCTGCCGATGGGTCCCTTCGGGAGCATACCCTTTACTGCAAGTCTGATTACTTCCTCCGGCTTGGTTGCTTCCATCTCACGGAGTGTGGTGGACTTGAAACCGCCTACATAATCGGAATGTCTGTAATAAAGTTTGTTGTCGAGCTTCTTACCGGTTACTTTAATCTTGGAAGCATTGGTGATAATTACATAATCGCCGCAGTCGATGTGCGGTGTGAAAATCGGCTTATTCTTGCCTCTGAGAATCTTTGCCACTTCAGAGCTGAGACGGCCCAGAGTTAATCCTTCCGCGTCAATGACGTACCATTTTCTCTCGATGGTTGCCGGGCTGGCCATAAAAGTCTTCATTGATTGACCTCCAAATAATTCGCGTTTGCTTTTGCTCATTCTATGGAAAAAGCCTGTTCCGGGGCCTTGGCTCAGGCGATTTTCGCATGCTTATAACGATCCCTCACGGACCGTCACAGATAAACATTATAGTATAGAGATTTTCGGGTGTCAACTGATCTTTCCCGCAAAAAGAAAAAAATTCAGCATGATTTATCATCGGATCAAGTCCCGCTTGCGGGACTTGCGCGCCGCGCGCGGGTTGCCGTCAGGCAACTCTTTCCGTACTGCGCGCGTGCGCATCCCTGCGGAGCGTTTATCTCAGGGGGAGTCTTCTCCCGCTGAGATAAACACCGCCGGAAACCATCCGTTCTCATTCTCCCCGAGGACATAAAGGCCGTAGCGCTGCCCGGAGGCGAGGCGGCTTTTTCTCACTGTCCCCGCAGAGGACGGTTCCGGATTTTCCGGAATCTCCCCTTCCAGGTCCCGCACAAATACCTGCTCCGCCCCGTTGCGGAACCCCTGGTGCACCATCCGCTCCACAACGCCCGGAAACTCTTCTTCCGTGCTCCGGCAAACGGTGAGGTGCGAGACGGGGTGCTCTGACCCGGAAGCCAGCTCCCGCTGGTCCAGCTCATAGCGGTAGTATTCATTTTCCCCCGCGACCATCTCCTGCGGGGCTTTCTCATATTCGAGGCTCACGAGGGTAAGTCCCTTCGCCGGCGCCGTCGGGCCGGCCGCCCTGCGGTCCCGGGCCTCCAGGATCTCCTTAACGTGTTCCGGCGGATACATGCCTGTTCCCACCCGCATCAGCGTCCCCGCGATGATGCGCACCATGTTGTACAGGAACCCGCTGCCGGAAAGCCGCAGGATGATGAGGCCGTTCTCCTCCCTGCGGATGTCCAGGGAATACAGGGTCCGCACCGTGGTCTCGGCGTGGCTGTTCGGCGTACAGAAGCTCTTAAAATCATGCTCCCCCGTGAGAAAAGCCGCAGCCTGCCGCATTTTCTCAACATCCAGGTCATAATAGCAGAAATAGCTGTATCTTCCGAGGATCGGGTTCTCCACCCTCCTGTTGTAAATCCGGTATTCGTAGGTTTTTACCCCGTTCACCTTCCGTGGATGAAACGAGAGGGGCACTTCCCTGGATTCCTGCACCCGGATGTCCTCCGGCAGGCGCTGGTTGACGGCGAATAGCACCTTGTCCCCCGGAATCCTGCTTTCGGTGTCAAAGACGGCGATATTGCCCATGGCATGGACGCCGGAATCGGTCCGGCTTGCCCCTATAACGCGGATATCCTCATGAAAGAGCGCCGACAGTTCCCGGTTCAGCACCTCTTCGATGGTGATGCCGTTGGGCTGGAACTGCCAGCCGCAGTATTCCGTGCCGTCGTAGGCCACCTTCAGGAGAATCCTTCTCATAAAAGTATCCTCGCGGCGATAACCGCCGCCACAAACGCGAAGAGGATCACATAGGCAATGCGGTCTCTCCCGCTGTAATGCAGAGGTTTCATCTTGGTCCGCCCCGCGCCGCCGCGGTAGCAACGCGCCTCCATGGCCATGGCCAGGTCTGTGGCCCGGCGGAAGGCCGCCACAAAAAGAGGCACCAACAGGGGAATCATGTTCTTAATGCGCTGCATAAAGCCGCCGCTCTCAAAGTCAGCGCCCCTCGCCATCTGCGCCTTCATAATCTTGTCCGTCTCCTCCACGAGGATAGGGATAAACCGCAGCGCGATGGACATCATCATGGCGATCTCATGCACCGGCACGTGGAAGCGGTTCAGCCCGCGCAGGCCCTGCTCCATGCCGTCCGTCAGCTGGTTCGGCGTGGTGGTCAGCGTCATGATGGAGGATCCGATCACCAGGTAAATGAGGCGCAGCGCCATGAATACGGACAGCCGCAGGCCTTCCTCCGTAATCTTCAGGAAATGGAACTGCCAGATCACCGTGCCGCCTGTGAGAAACAGGTTAAAGCAGACACTGATCAGCAGAAGGAAAAGCACCGCCCTGAGTCCCCGCACAATAAAGGAAAACGGGACGCGGGACAGCTTCACTACGGCGGCCAGGAATAACGTGATAATGATGTAGCCTGCCGGGTTGTCCGCGCAGAACAGCGCCACAATAAACAGCAGTGTTCCCGCAAGCTTTGTCCTCGGATCCAGACGGTGAATCACAGAATCTACCGGATAATACTGTCCGATGGTAATTTCCCGCAGCATCAGCTTTTACCTCCCTTCTTAAGGAGTCTGCCGAGTGCTTCGCAAGCCTCGTCCACCGTCGTGATGGATTCCTCCAGGGGAAATCCCTTCTCCCGGAGTTCGTGCACGATATAGGTCACCTGGGGCGCCGCAAGACCCATCTCTTCCAGCTCCCGGTAATGGGTAAATATTTCCTTCGGCGTCCCGTCATAGACCAGTCCGCCGTGATTCATGACCAGGAGGCGGTCCACATAGCGGGCCATATCCTCCATGCTGTGTGATACCACCAGGATGGTCAGCCCGTGCTGCCGGTTCAGGCGCGCCACCTGGTCCAGGATCTCATCCCGGCCCTGAGGGTCCAGCCCGGCCGTAGGCTCATCGAGGATCATCATCTGGGGACGCATCGCCAGCACCCCGGCGATGGCCACCCGCCTTTTCTGTCCTCCGGACAGTTCAAACGGCGATTTGCCGTAAAGCTCTTCCTCCAGCCCGACCATCTTCAGGGCGTGCAGGGCCCGTTTTTTTGTCTCTGTCTCGGAACAGCCCAGGTTCCTGGGTCCGAAACAGACGTCAGAGAGGACATCCGCCTCAAACAGCTGGTGTTCCGGGTACTGGAAGACCAGGCCCACCTTTCCCCGCAGGTCCTTCATCTGATAGCCGTCGCTGTAT
>ONXW01000120.1 GCA_900321915.1 uncultured Eubacteriales bacterium | reverse complement strand
TAGTCATTGCCGAATACATGGACCTTTTCCAGCTTTCCGGAAGCCACCTGGGCCACATAGGGCAGGAGGTTGTTCGGGATGCCCTTCGGGTCTTCCCCGATGAGGCCGCTCTCATGGGCGCCGATGGGGTTGAAATACCTGAGCAGCATCACATGCCAGCGGTTGTCGCTGGCCCAGAGGTCGGTGAGAATCCTCTCCTGCATGGACTTGGTCGCCCCGTAGGGGTTGGTGGTTTCGCCCAGCGGGCAGTCCTCCGTGATGGGCACAAAGGCCGGGTTGCCGTAGACGGTGGCGGAGGAGGAGAACACGATGCTGAAGCAGCCGTGCTTCTTCATAACCTTGCAGAGGTTCAGGGTGGAGAGGATATTGTTGCGGTAGTAAGACAGGGGCTTTCTCGTGGATTCCCCCACCGCCTTGTAGCCGGCAAAGTGAATGACGGCGTCGATGTCTTCCACCTCGAACAGTTCGTATAAGGCGTCATAGTCCAGAAGGTTCAGCTTATAGAACTTCGGGCGCTTCCCGGTGATGGCCTCGATGCGGTCCACCACCATCTCCTTGGAATTATAGAGATTGTCGGCGATGACGACATCATAGCCGGCATTCAAAAGCTCAACACAGGTATGGCTTCCGATGAATCCGGTTCCCCCGGTGACAAGAATCTGCATATAGTTATTCCTCCGTCTGTGTATTTACTGTAGTGATAAACCGGTCAAACTGCTCTTTACCCTCCGGCGTATCGGGAAATACGCCGCAGTGTTCCAGGACTTTCGAGAATACGATGCCGATTTCCTTTTCGATGACTTCCCGGAGCTTTTCCGGATCCTGTCCGGAAACACGTTCCGGCCGGTATTCCGGGTATTTCTGAAGGATCTCCGCGGCCCAGGGCGCGTGGGATTCGAGCCCGGGGACGGAAGAGATATCCCTGCCGTGCAGGATGGCCTGCCGGAGCAGGTCCATCTCCCCGAGAAGCCGGGCCGGAAGGACGGCCAGGCCCATAACCTCGATGAGGCCGATGTTTTCTTTCTTGATATGGTGAAGCTCCTGGTGCGGGTGGAAGATGCCCAGCGGGTATTCCTCCGTGGTACGGTTGTTGCGCAGCACCAGGTCCAGCTCATACAGGCCGTCTTTCCTGCGGGCGATGGGCGTGATGGTATTGTGCGGAACATCGCCGGAAAACGCCAGGACGCCGGCGCTCTCATCGCTGTATCCGCGCCATGTCCTGAGAATCTTATCGGCGAGGGCGGTGATGCGGTCCGGGTCAGGACCGTCCAGCCGGAGCACGGACATGGGCCAGTGGACAATGCCTGCGGAGATGTCCTCAAATCCCCGGAAGACGACATTTTCCCGGATATAAGCCCGCGCCATGGCGAAGGTGTAGCGTCCGCCCTGGAAATGCTCGTGGGTCAGGATAGAGCCGCCGACGATGGGAAGGTCGGCGTTGGACCCGACAGTGTAGTGCGGGAACATGGAGACGAACTGGAGAAGCCGCCGGAAGGTCCGCACATCGATCTTCATCGGGACATGTTCCGCCGAGAGGACGATGCAGTGTTCGTTGTAATAGACGTAGGGGGAATACTGCAGAAACCAGGGTTCCCCGTCCAGGGTCAGGGGTATCAGCCGGATATTCTGGCGGGCCGGGTGGTTGAGGCGCCCGGCGTAGCCCTCGTTCTCACGGCACAGCAGGCACTTCGGATAGGAGACCTGCTTCATGGTCAGGGCCTGCGCGATGGCCCGGGGATCCTTCTCCGGCTTGGAGAGGTTGATGGTGATATCCAGGTCGCCGTAGGGCGTGGGCGCAATCCATTTGCGGTCCTTCCGGATGCGGTAGGTGCGGATATAATCGGAGTCCAGGGCCAGGCGGTAAAAATAATCTGTGGCCGCTTCGGGGCTTTCCAGGTATTTTTCCCGGAAGGTCCGGACAACTTCCCCGGGCTTCGGTGTGAGCGCCCCCATGAGCCGGGTGTCGAAAAGGTCGCGGGCGGTGACCCCATCCCCGCAGACGCCGCGGCTGACCGCGTCGTCGAGAAGGCAGGAGAGGATATCCTCCAGCGGAGGTATCTCCTCCGGAAGGCAGAGTTCCTGCTCCGGCTCCGTATGAAGGATGTCATACAGCGTATTTGCCGTGTAATAAATATCGTCAGATGTAATCAGTCCCCTGGAAAGGCCGTAGGCGATAAGCGCGCAGACAGCCGCTTCAGGACTGTGAAGAGAAGAATTCATAAAACCTCCCCCGGATTTTCATATGCCGTATCTTCAAAACGGCAGATCTTCCATAACTACATTATTATGAAAGAATCTTCATAAAAAAACAATAGGAATTTCTTTTTAATACCTTAGATATTATTCACATAAATAAGTTATTGAAATTCATGAAAAAAAACTTGCAAATGAACACGCTATCGGTTATCATGGTTACACTTTACAGGGAAGTGCAGCTGCGGAGCAGCTGGATTTCACAGACAAAGTAGAGTTGGAGTGAGTAAAATACCGAACTGTGGAGGTTACTTATGAGCAAAAGCAAGATTATCCGGCTGGACGCTTCAAAGGTTAATGATTTTGTCAACGCGGCTTCCCGCTGCGATTTTGAGATCGATATCACCAACAGCGGCCGTGTCGGCGCGGTAGACGCAAAATCCTATCTCGGAATTATGGGCCTGGACCTGACAAAGGACCTGGAAGTCCGCTATGACGGTGAGGACAAGGAATTCGACGCATTCCTTGACAGCATGGCAGCAAAAGAACAGTAAGAGAGAACACAGAAAAGCCCTCCGGTGAAGCCGGGGGGCTTATCGTGTTCCGGGAAAAGAATCGGAGAGAACCGAAGCATGAGTGAAAACCTGCAGAATACCCGCCCGAGGAGAAAACTCTCCCCTGCGGCCAGACGGGCCCGAATGCGGCGCAGATGAATGCGCCAGATACGAAATATCGCGATCTTTTCGGCAGTGTGCATCCTGCTGCTCTTTCTGGCGGTATCCGGCATCCGCCTGCTGATAGGGCTGTTTCGGGGTGAAAAAGGGGAAGAGACGGGGGCCTTGGCCCAGGAGACATCGCTCTATCCGGAGAGCTCCGGGGAGGATGCGGAGAGTACGGAGGAACCGGGAACGCCTTCCGGCGAAGAGACGGAAGAAGAGAGCGCACCGCCGGAGAGCGCGGCGGCATTATCCTTTGAGAGCACCGTTCCCGCGCCCTCTTTTTTTGAGGGATATACGGCGAACGGTCCCGGAATCCCCATTGCCATCGGGGAGGTGAACAGCACCTACGGCGTCCTTATCGATATGGATACAGGCACGGTGACGGCAGGACGGGAGGCGGATACAGTGATGAATCCCGCTTCCATGACCAAGATCCTGACAGTCCTGGTGGCCGCGGAGCATGTGACGAACCTGGATGACCTGGTGGTGATGTCCCAGGAGACCATGGATTATATTTTCAGGAATGACTGCAGTACCGCGGGATTTGCCCTGGGGGAGGCTGTTCCTGTGAGGGACCTGTTCTACGGCACGGCCCTTCCCTCCGGCGCCGACGCGGCGCTTTCGCTGGCGGAGTATACAGCCGGTTCGCAGGAGGCCTTTGTGGCGCTGATGAACCAGAAGGTGCAGGAGCTGGGACTGGCCGGGACGGCGCATTTTTCCAACTGTATCGGCCTTTACAGCGAGGACAACCACTGTACGGTAAAGGATATGGCCATGATTCTCAAGGCTGCGGTGGAAAATGACCTCGCCAGGGAGATCCTGTCGGCCCACACCTGGACCACGACGGCCACCCCGCAGCACCCGGAAGGGATTGCCCTCTCCAACTGGTTTCTGCGGCGCATCGAGGACAAGGAATTTCACGGCACGGTTATGGCAGCCAAGACCGGGTATGTCAAACAGTCCGGAAGCTGTGCCGCCTCCTGGGAGATATCTGACAGCGGGAAAAACTATATATGCGTGACGGGCAATGCCCACAGCTCCTGGCGCTGCATCTACGACCATGTGGCGATTTACCGGGAACTGGCGCCGTAGCGCGGGCAGCAGGAGAGAGAGGACAGAACAGTGAACACAAAGAATACCCCGGCGGTACGGAGAAATACCGGAGGAAGCGTACCCGGAAAACCGGAGCAGCCTGTCTGCGCGGCCGCGAAGAAATGCGGCGGCTGCCAGTATACGGGCGTGCCCTACGGGGAGCAGCTGAAAAAGAAGCAGAAACAGATGGAAGCGCTGATGAAGGGCATCTGCCCCGTGCGCCCCATCCGGGGGATGGAGCAGCCGCTTCACTACCGCAACAAGGTCCACGCTGTCTTCGGCCTGGATCGGCGGGGGAATATCATTTCCGGCACCTATGAGGCGTTAAGCCACCGGATAGTCCCGCTGGACAGCTGCCTTATCGAGGATGAGAAGGCGGATGAGATCATCCGCACCATCCGCGGCATGCTCCGCTCTTTTAAGATAAAGACATATGACGAGGATACCGGGTACGGCCTGCTCAGGCATGTACTGGTGCGGCGCGGCTTTTCCACCGGAGAAATCATGGTGGTTCTGGTGACTGCCTCCCCGGTCTTCCCCTCCAGGAATAACTTTGTGAAGGCCCTTCGGGAGAAGCACCCGGAGATCACGACCGTGGTGCAGAACATCAACGGGGCGAAGACCAGCATGGTGCTGGGGGAGCGGGAAAATGTGCTTTACGGCAGGGGATACATCGAAGATGTGCTCTGCGGTGTGCGCTTCCGCATATCCTCCCGGTCTTTTTACCAGGTCAACCCCGCACAGACAGAACATCTTTACAGGACTGCCATAGAGATGGCAGGCCTGACCGGGAAGGAGACCGTGCTGGACGCCTACTGCGGCATCGGCACCATCGGCCTGACCGCGGCAGGAAAAGCGGGAAAGGTCATTGGCGTGGAGCTGAACCGGGATGCGGTCGCGGACGCGGTGCGCAACAAAAAGCTTAACGGCATAAAAAACGCGGAATTCTACTGCAATGACGCCACAAAATTTATGGTGCAGATGGCGGAGTCCGACATACGGCCGGATGTGGTCTTCCTGGATCCGCCCAGGAGCGGAAGCACCGAAGAATTTATCGGCGCCCTCGCGAAAATGGGGCCCTCGCGGGTGGTCTATATTTCCTGCGGACCGGATACCCTGGCCAGGGACCTGAAGGTCTTTCAGAAGAAGGGATATCAGGCTGTGGAATGCCGGCCATTTGATATGTTTCCGTTTACGGAGCACATCGAGACTATAGTGTTGCTACAAAAGTTGAACTCGTAGAAATCCTTTATTTTAAGCACTTTTACG
>ONXW01000370.1 GCA_900321915.1 uncultured Eubacteriales bacterium | reverse complement strand
GTGGTCTCAGCCGGCTGGCTGCCGCCGCATGCGGTCATGGACACAGCCATAACGGCTGCCATAGCTGCTGCAAATAATTTCTTCTTCATGTTGTTTTCCTCCCTTTGATTCCGGCGCCCGGGGCGCCTGAAATGATGCGTCTTTTTTGTTTTATGCATCAATTTGCATAAAATGTTATTGCAGTTATGCATCTGAATTATGATTATACAATAAACTTTTAAATAATCAAGTGTTATTTTGCCGTGCCTTCTATCTATATGCATTTTTATGCATATTTCGTGTCCGGGCGTTATCTGAAAGAAAAAAGTAACATCAGGAACCCTTCTCCTGTGGTATGATCCTGAATAGCGAAACTGCAGAAAAGAACCTCAACAACAGAGAAAGGAAGGCTGACACTACTATGTTCGGTACTGACATCACCCAGACCGTCACCCCCCTGACCGCGCTCCTGGCCGCCGCCATCCCCCTGGGACTGCGCATCCTGGAAGCGCTGGTTATCTTCCTCATCGGAAGAAAGCTTATCAGCGTGATTGTGAATTTCCTGAATAAAGCACTGGAAAAAGCGAGTCTCGACGTGGGGCTCATCCGCTTCCTGTGCACCCTGGCCCGGGGCTCCCTGTTCATCCTCCTCGCGTTCATTATCATCGGGGAACTGGGCTTCAACACCGCCTCCATCCTGGCCGTGCTGGGCAGCGCAGCCCTGGCGGTCGGCCTCTCCCTCCAGGGAAGCCTGGCCAATTTTGCTGGCAGCGTGCTGATCCTGGTCACCCGCCCCTTCCGGGTCGGTGATTACATCATTTCCTCCGGCGGCGAGGGCACCGTCAGGGATATCGGCCTGGTCTTCACGGAGATCCAGACCCCCGACAACCGCCAGATCACGCTTCCCAACGGAGCCCTGGCCAACAGCCCCATCACCAATATCACCGCCCATCCCACGCGCCGCGTGGACATCAGCGTCGGCATCAGCTACGACGCGGACCTGAAAAAGGCCAAGGATATCATCCTGGAAACCGTGCAGAAGAACTCCTATGTGCTGAAAGAAGAGCCTGTCGCCGTGTTTGTGGACAGCCTGGGCGACAGCGACGTCTGCCTCGCCTGCGGCAGCTGGGTGAATACCGGCGATTACCTCGCGGCAAAGCGTGCCCTCACGGAGGAGATCAAGCTCGCCTTTGACCGGGAGGGCATCGAGATCCCCTTCCCGCAGATGGATGTACACATGCGTTAGTACCGGAACCTTTTTTCGGCATTTGCCCGGAGGCAGCCATGACCCCGATGACACCGCCGCCCATGTTCGGCATTTTCCATATCTGCTTTGTCCTGGCCGGGACCGTTTCCGCGGTCCTTCTGGCAAAGTGTGCGGCAAAACTCCCGGAGGCCTCCCGCATCCGGCTGTTCGGCCTCATCGGCTGGGGTATGGCCCTCTCGGAGGCCGGCAAACAGTTATTTTATTTTTATATCGTGAACGGCAGGCAGTTTGACTGGTGGATTTTCCCTTTCCAGCTCTGCAGCGTACCCATGTACCTCTGCATCCTGCTGCCCGCAGTCCGAAGCAAAAAGGTGCAGACTTCCATCTGCACCTTTTTTGCGACGTATTCACTTTTCGGCGCCGTCATGGCGCTCCTGTGGCCGGAGGACATGCTCCGTCCCTATCTTCTCATGACGCTCCACGCATTTTTGTGGCACCTTGTCCTGCTTTTCGTGGCAATGACGGTGATATTCTCCGGCATGGCCGATTTCTCCGTCCGGGGGTTCCTTTACGCCTCCCTTATCTTCTATGGCCTGGCACTTATCGCCACGTTCATCAATATCTTCGGGTGGCGCCACCCGTCCCTTCCGGGAAGCTACCCGGACATGTTCTACATCACTCCCTATGTGATGACCACCCAGCCCGTGGTGCGGGCCGTGGCGGAGACAATCGGCATTATCCCGGCCGATATCCTCTATCTTCTCTCCATTTCGCTTTTCTCCGGGCTCATCTGCCGGATGCTCGGCCGGGTCCCCCGCTGAAGCCTTCCGGGCCCTGCCAGCCGTTTACGGCAGCTTCTTTTTCCCCTTTTTCCCCGTACAGCTTATCCAGGCGGTTGTATGTGAAGCTGATGGCAAAGCACACCAGGCCGCCGAGTATCAGGAGGAGTACGCTCATCCCGCGGGGCGCGCTCTCCGCCAGGTCAAAGACGGAGATTTTCAGCACATAGATGATCATGGTGATAAGTCCCAGGATACGCAGGTTTTTCCTCCCGAAACGGAAACCGATGCCTATGAGCGCGGCGGATGCGGCGATCCCCAGGCTGCTGGTGACAAGCAGCGCCCCGTCGCCGTCCGTCAGCGTTTCGGCGATGTATACCAGGTTGCAGTTCAGCGAGAATACGGCCGGTATGGAGAGCAGCATGCTGCCCCCGGCGACCGCGCCGCAGATCCCTGCCGCCGACATCGCCAGCAGAAGCGCCGGATTGGCCGTCTTGTCCACAAGCGTGATGTCCGCGCTCCCGAACAGCGAAAATGTGGTCATATACACGGCCAGGTGGAGCATCGCCGCAAAGATGTGGGCACAGATCTCCGCCAGGACCAGCTCGCCCTGCCGGCTCTTCTCCCGCGGCCCCCGCATATCCGGCACAAGGCGCGATATCTTGTAAAATATCAGCATGAGTATGGAGGCCCCGATGGGGACGATCTCCTCTATGTCAACCGCCGTAAAATCCTGCGCCGGGAACAGGTACAGGGGAATCGGCGCGCACACGGCAAAGACGAGGGGCTCCAGGAGACGGAACCGGATGGGGCGCCGGGCCGCGCAGAAATACATCCAGATTCCCTCCGCTGTCAGGATGAGGGCGGCCAGGGCAATCTGCCAGTCGTCCGCATATTCATGGTAAAATGCGGCCGCCGTCATCACCAGGTACCAGATGTACGCCGCAAGCTTCCATTCCCACTCCCCGCGCGAGGAAATAAACAGCATCCCCAGGGCGAAAAGAATGGCGGCCGGAAGGCACTGCGGAAGCACGGGGACATCCTGCAGGATAACGGACGCGCACCACGCCGCGGGCCCCGCGAGCACCGGGACAAATTCCAGGTTTCCCCCGGAAATGACGCGGATAATCAGCAGGGCGGCGCAGCCCAGCAGAAGGGCCGGAATGAATCCCGCCGCCGCGGCCGGGAGAATCATCTCCCCGCCCTCCGGGCATTCCTGCAGGAAGGCGGAACACAGGAGGAGTGCGGGGATAAGCCCCGCAAAGGCTCTCACAGCCTTTTTCCAGGCCCTGTCGCTCCCCAGGAGGACCGAAGCCTCCAGGAGGGCCGCAAACGCGGCCGCAGCCTGCAGGCACATCAGCACCGCGGGCACAGCCGGGTTCTTTTCATCCCACAGGGAAATCTCCCGCGCGCAGAAAACCGCCGTCAGATTCAGGAAAATATAATTCAGCCAGGGAAGGATTCTCTCCTTTCCCTGACGGATAATCCCCACCGCCGGCATGACCACGGCCAGCAGGGCAAATCCCGCCACCGCCTGCATTTCCCTGCCGTTCTCTATCTGGAGCATGGCCAGGGCCAGGGCGACGTTCGCCCCGATATAGCTGACCACATAGAATACCCGGGAATGCAGCCTTCCGGAAGCGAAGAGGCACACGAGGAACCACAGAAACAGCAGCAGCCCCAGCACCGCCGGCCCGTACAGGTTCCAGGCCAGCGCTCCTGCCGCAAGGGCCAGGAAGACGATGGCCGCGCCGGTGGCCGTGACGCTCTGCCAGAAACCGTTCTGTTTTCCCGTCCGGATGGTGAAGACATATCCCAGCGCCGAGATGGCGCCGCCGGCGAAGACCAGGAGCAGCATCTTCAGGAAATCCGGGATCTGGCCCCAGAAGATCTGTACCCCGGTGAACACGCCCAGGAGTACCAGGATGGAGGCCAGGACGCCCACCCCGTACTTTCCCACCGCCGTCTCGGAAAGCTTCCGCTTCGGCTTCGGGACCTTTCCGGCAGCCTGCTGCCAGGGTCCCGGCCCCGGCTGCGGCGCCCACTGTGCCTGCGGCGGCATGTTCTGCGGCGCCCACTGCCCCTGCGGCGGCATATTCTGCGGCGCCCACTGCCCCTGCGGCGGCATATTCTGCGGCG
>ONXW01000117.1 GCA_900321915.1 uncultured Eubacteriales bacterium | reverse complement strand
GGCCCCGGGACCAAGGACTACGGGGCGCTCTCCCTTGCGGTGCAGTATTACTCGAAGGCGGAGATAGTGGCAAATGTTCCCGCCAACTGCTTTATGCCCCGCCCGAAGGTGGGGTCGGCGGTCATCCGCCTGGCCCGCTATGCCGAGCCGCCGGTCGCCGTAAAAGACCCGGCGCTGATGTTCCGCGTTATCCGCGCGGCTTTCGGGCAGCGCAGGAAGACTCTGGTCAATGCCCTGGCGGGCGCCCCGGATCTGGGACTCTCCAAGCAGCAGGCCCAGGATGCCGTCGGGGCAGCGGGATTCCCGGCAAATATCCGCGGTGAGGCGCTGACCCTGGAGGACTTTGCTAAGCTGGCGGATGCGGCAGGTATGTCCCTGAATGATGAAAAAGGCGGTACCTGTTGCATGGAGGGGCAGGAATGAATTATAATGAATAAACAGACAGCGAGAAGGACCCGGCAGTTATATACAGCCGGGCTTTTTCTTTCCTGAAAAACTTCACTGTGACGATGCCGGCAGAAAGAAAAGGAGAAGGATATGAACATGCAGGATATTTTTCGCAGGTTTACCCATGTGATGATGGCCCTGGCGGTGGCGCTCGCCGCAGTCCTCATTCCCGGCGGAATGGAAACCAGGGCGGCCGAGACAGACGGAACCTGGGTGCTGACGGATTATAACTACATTACACCCGGCAATTATACGAGCAAGCAGAATGAATACTATAAGTATGTCGATTCCTTCGAAGGCGTCACCGAGGACGGTACGGTCATTTTCAAGGTATCCGGCGGATACAAAGGTCCCGGGGACTGGTTTTTCGCGGACGTTTACCACCTCTGTTCCCAGCCCGCCCGGTCCTATGCCGCGGGGGAGACGGTTACCCTCACGATGCAGACCATACAGCAGAATACCGTCAGGAATTACAGGGGCGGCAGCGGGTACGCCTATATCTGCAAAGAGGATAAAGACTTCCCGAATGACGGCCGGAGCAGGTTCTACAAGAACAACATCGCAAACTTCAGCGATGAAAAAGGAAACTTTGTCATCACAGCACCCGGCGAGACAAAGAAAGCGCAGGCAGATATGCCGGGCAAGGCCGAGTACGGCGACCGTGTCGCGGTGGTCTTCGTCAATGATTCCAGCTACGATTCCTACAGCGACAGTTATGAGAACCAGTACGGCGGACACCAGATATTTGAGTGGATCTACACTTACCAGAAAAAGGGCGCAGTGGCTGCTGACCCGAAAACAACCGGAAATACCGCAGGAAATACTGCGGGAAATACAGCGGGGAATCCGAAGTGGGTCCTGACGGGGACCGGCTTCTACACGCCGTCACAATACACCAGCAAACAGAATGAATACTATAAGTATGACGATTCTTTCGAGGGATACACTCAGGACGGGACTGTAGTTTTCAGGGTTTCCGGCGGATACAAGGGCCCCGGGGAATGGCATACGGCGGACGTTTACCACCTCTGTTCCCAGCCCGCCCAGTCCTATGCTCCGGGAGAGACAGTTACCCTCACGATGCAGACCATACAGCAGAATACCTATAAGAATTACAGGGGCGGCAGCGGGTGCGCCTATATCTGCAAAGAAGACAAAGACTTCCCGGATGACGGCCGGAGCAGGTTCTACAAGAACAACATCGTAAACTTCAGCGACGAAAAAGGAAACTTTGTCATAACAGCACCCGGCGAGACAAAGAAAGCGCAGGCGAAGATGCCGGCCAAGGCCGAGTACGGCGACCGTGTCGCGGTGATCTTCGTCAATGACTCCAGCTACGATTCCTACAGCGACAGTTACGAGAACCAGTACGGCGGACACCAGATATTTGAGTGGATCTATACCTGGCAGTAAATACTTATGGAAAAGCCCCGGAGAAGGCCTGAAAAAGCCTTTCTCCGGGGCTTTCTGACGGAAAGACCGCTGTCAGCTCCGATCTGCTGCATGCACAACCACCTGCGGGAACGGGATCTGGATGTTATTCCTGCGGAACATTTCCAGCAGGTCTTCATTGAGCCTGCGCCTGGCGATAAAGATATCCGTCTCCCGTGTCTCAGCGTGGAAGCGGAGAATGATGGCGCTGTCCGCGAAGTTCTCTATTCCCATGAAGGTGGGGGCTGAGAGATACAGGTCTCTCCGCTCTTCATAGATGCGGAAAAGTTCCCGCGGCAGGATGGCCCGGAGCGCCGGGATATCCGTCTCGTAGGATACGCCGATATCGCAGATGGCCAGGGAATTGTTCTTTGACCGGTTCTGGAGGTTGCGGATATCGGAATTGTTCACGATCTTCAGGTTCCCGCCGGCATCCTCGATGACTGTGGTGCGGACGCCGATATTGCGGACCACGCCGCGGAAATCATCCAGGATGATGATATCGCCGATACCGTATTCCCCCTCAAAGATAATGAAGAACCCGGTGATAATGTCCTCGATGAGGCTCTGGGCGCCGAAGCCGATAACCAGGCCGACAATCCCGATCCCGGCGAGAACCGCCGCCGTATTGACGCCCAGGATGCTGAAGCCCCAGAGCAGGGCAATGATCACGGAAAAATACCGGAGGATGCTCTGGATCAGGTTCGCTACCGTGGCGGACCGGCTCTCCTCCCTCACGAGGAGATTCAGAAGGAGGGAGAGAATACTGTATACGACCCAGATAATCAGGAATGCCGGGATCAGCGTCAGGATGTGAGCTGCCGTGATGCCGGCATTTCCCTTGATGAGGAAATGTCCGCGAATCAGGTCCTGCATGGACTCCGCCGTCTGCCGCGGCAGGGGAAGCCATGCCGGGTGGCAGAGCAGGACAATCAGAATCAGGGAAACGAAGATTCCGATGGTGCGTTTTACGTTCTTCACTTGAAAAACCTCCTTTTCTGTATGTTACGGTCCGGCGAGTTCGCCTGTAATATAGTCATCCGCACTGTCCGTATCCTGTCCGGTATTATCTGCCAGCTCCGCATTGTTGACTGCATTTCCGGATCCGTCGTCCGCATCATTATTGCCGCCTGTATTTCCATAATCTTCTGAGGCGGCCGTCCCCGCAGCTGTCCCGGTATCGGTCGTGTCCGCTTTTGTTCCGGCTGTGCCGCCGCTTCCGTCAGCCGCGTCTGCCCCTGTATCTGTCCTGACTGCAGTATCTGTACTCCCGACGGTCTGGTTCGACGTGGTGCCGCTGCCGTCAGAGGCGCCGGATTCGGAGACGGTTTTGCTGCCCTGCGTGAGGTCAGACCCGTCAAGTCCTGTCACATATCCCGACCCGGTTTCAGGTTTTGTCTGCAGAGTCCATCCGGCCTGGGATTCGGGGATACTCTCTTTTTGTGTTCCCTGCGTCTGGGCGGCCTGCGTCTGGGCAGCCTGCGTCTGGGCGGCCTGCGTCTGGGCGGCCTGCGTCTGGGCGGCCTGTGTCTGGGCGGCCTGTGTCTGGGCGGAAGTCTGGGAAGCCTGCGTCTCGGCAGCAGTCCGGGCGGCCTGGGTCTGCGTCTCCCCGGCAGTCTGGGAAGAGCCTGTATCCTGCGATGCCTGTGTCCCGGCATCCGTCTCCGGCGCCTGGGATTCCTCTGTTTCAGAATCGGCCTGCGTGCCCAGGTTCAATAGGGATTCAATTGCCGGAAGCAATTCGGGAACCGTCTCCTCCTCACGTGTCTCTTCCGGTCCGGAAGCGGCCTGTTCCTCCGCGGCCTGCCCTGATTCCGGGACGGCTGTGGTCTCCGGCGTTTCCGCTGAGGGTTCAGGAAGGGCCTCCGCGCGGCCTCCGGAGGGGGAGGTCAGGTACAGAAGTGCCGCGAACAGCGCGCAGACACAGAGGGAAAGCCCTCCGGCCCCGGCGCGCCTGCTTTTCCGTTTACTCCGGAGCGGCGCGGTGGGAGGGGCGACCTCCCGGTATTGATCATTGATTTCCCGCATAGGCATCCTGCCTCCTGATCTGTAGTCTGACAGCGGGGACGAGCCCGGTTTTTCGAAACATTTCGGTACTTTAAGATAAAGATAACAGACTTGCCGTCCGAAAGGATCATACATTTGGTGGAATCTCGGCAGACAGCATTTTCCGGAAATGGAAATCCCGCGCCTTGCCTGCGGCAGTCCCGTATTCTATAATACAACCATAGAGAAAAGACGGTGAAGGAGGGAGCTTCCATGGGAAAGTGGTTCAGACTGATTCTTCTCCTCTCAGGGCTCGCGCTCTACACGGTGAGCCTTGTCCTGTTCGCGAAACTGCAGTATGACAGCGGATTTGCCTGCATGCTGGGCGCGTCCGTCCTCCTGATTGCATGGTTTGTGCTGACGATGGTGCGGCTGTACAGAAACAGGAAGAAAAAGTAACTGCGGACAGTACAGGACAGTGAAACGGGCGTTTTACGGGGAGGAAGGAGAATGGCAAAATATCTGAGAATGTGGCTTCTCTTCGCGGCGCTGGCCGCCTGTCTTGCGCTTTCCGCCTGCGGAGGCGGGAAGAAGGAAAAAGACAGGAAACGCGATTCGGCGGAGGAAAACAGGGAAGAGACAGCGGAGCGGGATGATGCTTCTGAAAAGGGAAAGGGAGGCGTTCTGGACTCCCTCCTCGGAAAAGACGCGGATTCCGAAGGCGGCCGGGAGGAAGAGGCAGGCGATCCTGCCCTGCGGGCTTACGCGCAGGTGGTGCGGGAGAAGGAAGCCGAATACGGGGAAGGAAGCCTTAAGAACACAGGGATATCCTGGATTGACGGCGTGGGATTCCTGCATCTGACGGATTTTGACGGCGACGGTACAGAGGAGCTGATTCTCGCCCACGGCTCCCAGTTTGATCAGACACTGGAGGTCTACGCCGCGGACGGGGATAAGGCCCGGCAGATATACAGCGGCGGCGCCCTCATGTACGGGATGGACACGCCCCTCGTGGAACTCTGGGACGGCCCCGCCGGGAAGAAATACCTGCTGGTCAACAAGGGCGATTATTTTGACGGAAAAGTCAGCTTTCTCGGCTATGACGGGCAGGATATGACAGAAGCCGCGGAATCGTCTCTCGCCGATCCGGGAGCAGGTACGTCCTATGCCAGGGCGGAGAGATTCGCCCTGAACTTTGACGGCGGGGACGAGGCAAAGACAAAAGCGCTGGAAGAAGAGGCGGAGTCCCGCCTTGCGGATGTCCGTGCAGTGCTCGGCATATCCGGCATATCCGGCACATCCGGCACATCCGGCGGACTGTTTGCAGCCGGCGGCGGGCAGGAAGGAGATTCCATATTCGACGGGCAGGGGCAGGTTGTCATAGACGATGACGAGCTTACTCTTCGCGTCCACGGAAAAACCGTGGTGCGGTTTAAGGACATGGACCGCGCGGCTTACTGTGTGACAGCGGAAAACCATACCCCTTACCTGCTTGAACTCAGCGGAGCACACCTGCGGGACGACTTTGTATATGAGCACGGCACGGTGGACGGGGCGACCATCATCGGAATCTATTTCGCGGAGAAGACCGATCCCGAACCGGAGAAGTACGACATAACGGAAGCGATGACATTTCCCGGCATTCCCGCGGGGGCGACCATGCAGCTGTATATGGCGCCTGAATGCGCCGGATACGGCATTAAAACCCCGGAGCACCTGGTCAATGTGACCGCGAATATTAATACATCCCACGGCTCGGGAAATACCTTCGAATACCGCAACTATGTCCTTTCGCTCGACCAGGGAGGGACTGCGCCGGCCCTGCCGGACGGATATGAAGATTATCAGTGCCGGTATTTCTCGTTCACCATACCGAAAGCGTGGGAATACGCTGTCATCGGGGAGACTGATGATGTCGGTCAGTACAACATCTCGCTGCCGCCGAAATACAATGACCATGCGATGAGCAGCATTATTATCCGGTACGATGACTTCTTCTCCGCCGCGGAATCGGTAAAAAGCATCGAAGAGTTTTATCTCACCGACAACCGGGACGGGAACTATACCGTGAACACTTTTGAGAGAGAGATTGACGGGAAGCAGCTGCCGGCCGTGGAAGTATTCGGGAAAATCTCAGACTCCCGGTTCCGCTTCTACTTCCTGGACATGCCGGACGGCAAAACCGTCACCATACAGACCAGCGTGGAACTGCCGTTCCTGGAAGAACTGGACGGTGAATACGAGAAATTCCTGGACAGCATACGGTGGTAAACACATCTGACTCAGAGAAAGGACAGATTATGAAACGGTTTATTATTTGGCTTGCGTGTATCCTGATGGCAGTCTCTCTTCTCACAGCCTGCGGTTCGAAGAAATCGAAAAAGGACGACAGGGAGGAAGTGACGGAGGAGACGGAAGAGGAAACTACGGAGGAAGAGACGGAAGAGGAGACTACGGCTGCGGAGACGGAGATACCGGAAACGGAAGCGGATAAAGCGGATATTCTTGACGCCTATACCGTCCTGCCCGGCCCGAACCAGGATGACG
The DNA here is from genome assembly GCA_900321915.1 of uncultured Eubacteriales bacterium. Lineage (GTDB taxonomy): Bacteria > Bacillota > Clostridia > Lachnospirales > Lachnospiraceae > Clostridium_R. Next base: position 1,312 of record ONXW01000117.1, on the reverse strand, counting down.
CGGTCATGATCTCCCTGAACCGGAAAGTCACCGGACGGGCGAAGAATGGCGCCGCATGGTTCTATTCCTTCAGGACGACGGCCGGGACGGACGGGGAATATGAGATCTGTGCCGTCAACAGGACGGAGGATTCGCAGTATCTGGGCGTTGTGCTCCGGGATGCGGCGGGAAAGCAGATAGACTATCTGTATGCCACTTCGTTCGGCGTCGCGGAATCCTTTATCACAAGGAATCTGTCCCCGGACACCGTGTATTATCTGGAAGTTTACAGCAACAGGTCAAACGGCCGCATTGACCGGAGTGAGACAGTGGTGGACTACGCCCTCGCGGTGCGGGACCTGTCAGAGGCTGAAGTTCCCGCGGTATGGGGAGACGGAACCTTTACACCGGAAAATGCCGCCGCCCCGCAGCCGGGACCCAACCAGGATGAGGCTGTCCCGATTCCGCTGAACACTAAGATTACCGGGACCGCTGCGGATGCCCGGCACGGGTATTTCAAGTTTAAGACGGTTGAGGGGGCAGAGCATGAGTACATGATCAGCGCGGTCAACAAGACCCCGGAGTCCCGGTATCTGGGAATTGTGCTCTATGATGAAGGCGGAAACCAGATAGATTACAGATACCCGGATTATCTCGGAACGGCAGCGTCTATCCGGACAAAGAACCTGAAACCCGGCACGGTATACTATCTTCGCGTTTACAGCAATCAGTCGAACGGCCGCATTGACACGAGTGAGACAGCGGTGGATTATGCCCTCTTCGTGCGCGACCTGTCCGACAGGAATGTCGGCGCCCTCTGGGGCAGCGGGGAAGAGGAGCCGGCAGCCGGAAGCGGCCAGGCAGAAGATGAGGCCGCTGTCACCGGTCTTCTGCCGGGCAGCAACCAGGATGAGCCGGCGAGGATCCCCCTGAACCGGAAGCTTGGCGGCTCCGCTGTCCAGGCAAAAATCTGGTATTTCTCTTTCCGGACGGCGGAAAATGTCGAGATCCCCTATGAGATTTCGGCTGTCAACAAGACGCCGGATTCAGACTATCTGGGGGTTGTCCTCTGCAATGAGGGAGGCGAGCAGATCGATTACATGTATGTCGATTCCGCCGGGGCGGCAAAATCCTTTGTGAGGAATCTTCCCCCGGACACGGTTTACTACCTGAAGGTTTACAGCAATCACTCAAATGGCCGTTATGACCTGGATGAGAGACAGGTCGACTATGTGCTTTCGGTGAACGCCGATATCCCGGAGGCGGCGGAAGGACCTGTGGTCACGCTGCTGGAAGATGAGAAGGAAGATACCGAACCCTTCGGCATTGTCGC
>ONXW01000114.1 GCA_900321915.1 uncultured Eubacteriales bacterium | reverse complement strand
GATCGCTTCCTTCACGTCGATGATGGATGCCGGGAAGGTGGCTGCCGGAACCTGCCTGTGCTCAACGCTGACGACAGCATAGCCTGCCTCAGCAACAGCCATTCTCTGCTGCATGAAGCCGTCCAGGTTCATGGAAGTGAATCCGCCGCCCTTGACGAAGACAACGACCGGTGCCGGCTTGTTGTCCTCAAGACGCGGGATCAGCATATCCATTTTCAGTTTTACGTTGGAACCCGGGGTGAAGATCTGCTTGTAGATAACGTCGCCCACATAGTCCACTCTGTACTTCTCGTTCTTGATCTTAATGGTCTTCGCGTCGGCATCGGCCACTTTGGTCTCCTCGGCGAGCTTTGCGGCCGCGTCATCCTTCTTGGTGGTTTCCTTGGCTGTTTCCGCTGCCTTGGTGGTTTCCGCTGCCTTGGTCTCCGTCACGGTGGCCGCGTTGACGGTCAGGAAAGATGTCGTCATGGCGATGGCCGCGAGCGCTGCGACTGCTGTTTTGGTGAAAAGCTTCCTCATGCTGTTTCCTCCTCTAAGTGCTTTGCAATAAGCTGCAGTTATATAAAATCTATCTATATTCTAATACTGCGGCGCGGCAGAGAAAAGAAATTGTTTGCTGAAAATAATGAATTGTCGCCATGAACCCATGCAAAGACTTCATAAACAGCCGCCGGCAGGGTATAATTACAGTGTTGAGACCATTATGAAAGCCGCGGAGGAGCAGCTGAGATGAATACACAGAAAAACCTGAACCTGAAAAAGATACTCCTGGTCATCCTGGCGATGGCCGTCATGCTTGCGGTATTCCTGAATATCTGCGGGAGGACAAAGCCCTCCCTGCAGACCACGGATACCGTCCTGATGGTCAGCCCGGCGGCCTTCGGATTCAATGAACAGACCGCCGGAAACAATGCCTTCCAGAAAAACAGCGAAGAGGGCGATGCCTCAGTACAGGGGCGGAAGGAATCGGACGACTATATCGCGCTCCTGCGGGAGAACGGAATCAACGTGATCGCGGTGGAAGATACGTTGGAGCCCCATACGCCCGACTCAGTCTTCCCCAACAACTGGTTCTCCACCCATGACGACGGGACCCTCGTCCTGTACCCGATGTACGCGGAGAACCGGCGGCTGGAGCGGAAGCCCGCGGTTCTTGAGGCAATCCGGCAGAACTTTGATGTTAAAAGAACCGTCGACCTCACCCACTATGAGGAGGAGGGGCTGTTTCTCGAGGGCACGGGCTCCATGGTCCTGGACAGGGTCAACAAAATCGCCTACGCCTGCCGGTCCCCGCGGACAGACGAGACCGTGCTGGAGGATTTCTGCAGCCAGCTGGGGTATACCCCGGTCCTGTTTGACGCTGTGGACGGGAACGGGACGCAGATTTATCACACAAACGTCATGATGAGCGTCGGGAGCGAGATTGCGGTGGTCTGTCTGGAGGCCATCGCGGACCCGGACCAGAGGGAGACGGTCAGGAAGTCCCTGGAGGACACGGGAAAAACCATCCTGGAGATCACATATGACCAGATGAACCATTTCGCGGGGAACATGCTGGAGGTCAGAAACCAGGAGAAAGAGCCGTGCCTCATCATGTCCCAGGCCGCGTACAACAGCCTTACCGATGAGCAGATAGACTTTCTCGAGTCCCGGGTGAACCTGGTCACGCCCGCCCTGGACTGCATCGAAGAGAACGGCGGCGGATCCGCCAGATGCATGATTGCGGAGATATTCTCCGGGAAGTGAGATAAGGCTGTCGGCCCTGATATCGCCTGGGCCGATGTTGAGGCCAATATTATGGCCGCGGAGGAAACCATTCCATGAGTAAAAGCTTCAGCGCAAAAGTTATGTCCGACCTGCTCGAGCTGTTTTCCGTGTATACGGAGAAAAACGGGGAAAAGATGCTGGAAGATGCCCTCAGAAAGGGCGAAAAACCCAGCCCGCAGCCGAAGCACCCGGAGACAAGGTTTGAGGATCGTCCGGACGGAAGGGTATTTTACGCCAATGAGGAGAGCAAATCAGGGATCACGGTGTTTTATCTCCACGGCGGCGCGTATTTTATGGATTTTACCAGGATGCACTGGAGGATGATGAACCGGCTTGTCACGGAGGCGGACGTCTGTGTGATCGCGCCGGGCTACCGCCGCGTGCCCTTCGCAACCTGGCGGGAGGCCTTTGACCTTATCGTCCCGCTGTACAGGGATTACTGCGAAGCGCACCCGGATAATAAGATCATCCTGATGGGTGATTCCGCGGGAGGCGGGCTCTGCGTGGCCCTTGCGGAGCTGTTCAGGGACGAGGGAATCCGGCTGCCGGACGAGATGATCCTGCTGTCCCCCTGGGTGGACATTTCCATGGAAAATGAAGACATGAAAGAATACGAATCCCTGGATCCGTTCCTGACCATCCCGCCGCTTGTCCTCTGCGCGGAGCGGTGGAAGGGGGAGCTTGATGTGCACGACCCCCGCGTCAGCCCGATCTACGGGGATCTGAAGGGCCTCCGCAATGTGACGGTATTCCTGGGGACCTGCGAGATATTCTACCCGGATGTCACGAAGTTCTTCCGGATGCTGGACGAGGATCCTTCCAATGAGCTGATCATAGGGGAAGAGATGAACCACACGTACCCCTTATTCCCCATCCCGGAGGCAAAGCCGGCCGTCGACAGGATACTTCAGGCTGTCACACGGTGATGATGAAACCCGACCAACACTCTACGCAGCGTAGGTTGAGCAAAGAGCCGGTTCCCGTTATAGTTGCGCCAAGGAGGTAAGGAAAATGAACCAGTATATTACAGGCGCAATGATCAAAAGGCTGCGCGAAGAAAAAAAGATCTCCCAGGCCAGGCTTGCCGAAGCCCTGAATGTCAGCGATAAGGCCGTTTCCAGGTGGGAAACGGGGCGGGGATACCCTGATATCACCCTGATCGAGCCCCTGGCGGCGGCCCTCGGGGTCTCGGTTATCGAGCTGTTCTCCGGAGATGATGTGGTAAACACCAACCGCGCTTCCAAAATGCAGCGGATGAAGCTGTATGTCTGCCCGGTCTGCGGGAATGTGATACAGGCAGCAGGCGAAGCGGTTGTCAGCTGCTGCGGGATCACGCTTCCCCCGCAGGAAGCGGAGCCCGCCGACGACAGGCACCCCGTCCATATAGAGCGCGTCGAGGATGAGTATTTCCTCTCCGTCGGCCACGAGATGGACAAAACCCACTATATTTCCTTTATCACAGCGGTGAGGGATGACGGCTTTGAGACGATAAAGCTGTATCCGGAGCAAAATGCGGAGGCCCGGTTCAAGGTCAGG
>ONXW01000303.1 GCA_900321915.1 uncultured Eubacteriales bacterium | reverse complement strand
TATGGATGTGCAGGATTTCCGGAAACGTCTTGCCTTTGAGCAGATGATGGGGGACTATGTGGAAAAATACGCCTCCATCGCCCACGCACGGGACTGCGATAAGAGGCTTGCGGAGGCGGAAAAGAGAGAGGCTTCTGAGAAGGAGCTGGAGCAGATAAAGAAGGAGCCCGGCATGGCTGACTGGGCGGATCTTCCGGAAGCTGTGCGGAGAGAGTACATGGCGCAGATCCGCTCTGTAGGGGTCGAACTGCAGGATTACAATTCCGGCATAGGGCTTCGCCCGATCCTTCCGGGTTCCGCCGATTCCATCGAGGAACTGTACGGCCCATCGCTGGAGAAGCTCTGTGAGCTGGAGCACAACCGCAGGGTGCATGAGCTGATACAGGACGGCTGGCACAGGGGCGCTCCCGATCCGGAGGCAAAGACCAGCCCGGATATGGTATCCTATGAGGAGCTGGAGGAGGCCAGGAAAGAGGAACTCCGCCTGAGTGTCAGGAACATTCCGGAAAATCTCCGGGAGATCGGATTTGAGCTGTACAGAAAAAGTGTGTAAACCGGAACAGGGAGAGATTGTATGGACAGGAGATTGGAAGAAGACAGCATAAGAATGATGGCCAGACAGTACTGCCGCCTGGCGCCGGTCCAGATAATCCTTCTGGCGTCTGCTTCCGTGAACGCGATTATCTCCAGCCTTTTTGCAAGCAATTACATCGGGGAAAAAGCGATGGCCGCGGTGGGACTTTATACCCCCATGTCGCAGTTTCTGTCTGCTGTCGGAATTCTTTTTCTCAGCGGATCCCAGGTACTCTGCGGAAAATACCTCGGGAAGAATGAGCCGGAGCGGACCCAGCAGGTTTTCGGACTGGACCTGACCGCGCTGCTGGTGCTTTCAGCAGTGCTTTCCGGGCTTCTTCTCGTGTTCAGCATGTTTGACCTGACCGGGTTTCTCGCTTCGGACCCGGAAGTGAGGATGATTTTTAACCGGTACATTCTCGGACAGGCCCTGGCTCTGCCCACTGTCCTCCTGGGACAGCAGCTGGCGGGATTCCTCGCTTTTGAACAGCAGAACCGGCTTACCTCCGCCGCCATCGCCGTTTATATTTTCCTGAATTTTATCCTGAACTATCTGTTTGTGGGGAGAATGGCGATGGGGCCCTTCGGGCTCTCCCTGGCTTCGGCGCTGGGGGGATGGGTTTTTGTCCTGATGCAGGCGCAGTATTTCCTCACCCCGAAGTCAATGCTGAAGTTCCGGTTTGACGGGATGAAGCTCCGGGACCTGGCGGATATTATCTCCATCGGTTTTGCCGGGGCGCTCTCCCAGGGATGCCAGGTTATCCGCATGATTATCCTCAATGCGGCCATTCTCTCAGCTGTGGGAAATGAAGGACTGTCCGCGTTTACGGCCGTCAACACGACGCTGGCGATCTGCTGGTCGGTGCCCAACGGGATCCTGAATGTGTCGAGAATGCTGATGAGCGTGAGCATCGGGGAAGAGGACCGGGTGTCCCTCGCGAATGTGATGAGGACAGCTGTTTACCTGGGCGGCCTGGTGACGGCGGCAATGACTCCCGTCATTATCCTGTGCGCTGTCCCGCTCACACGCCTGTATTTCCGGGATACATCCTCAGCGGTTTACCAGATGACCCTGTCCGGATTCCGGATTATCCCGCTGGCATTTGTCCTCGGGCTTTTCTACCTCCACTATGTGGGCTACGGACAGGCGGCCGGCAAGAAATTCATTGTGACCCTCCTGTCAATGCTGGACGGAGTGATCTGTGTGGCGGGCTTTACCCTCCTGACCATCGACAGCATCGGTATGGACGGCGTATACTGGGCCCACGTGTTTAACGGAGTGGTTACGGTTATTGTGCCGTTTCTCTATGCCACGTTCAAGAAGGGCCATTTCCCCCGGAATATGGACGAACTGATGGTAATCCCGGATGATTTCGGCGCTTCGGAGGAGGAGAGGATGGACATCTCCCTTCACTCCATGGAATCGGTCATCCGTTCCTCCGAGGCGGTGCAGAAATTCTGTCTCGGACGGGGAGTGGATGAGAAGAGGGCTTACCTGGCCGGACTCTGTATGGAAGAGATGGCGGGCAATGTGATTGACCACGGATTCCGGAAGGATAAGAAACGGCATTCTGTGGATATCCGCGTGGTACACCGGAAGGAGAATCTGGTTCTGCGCATCCGGGATGACTGTGTCCCGTTCAACCCGATCACGAGAAGGGACATGCTGAATCCTGAGGATCCGTGCAGGAATATAGGCATCCGCATGGTCTGCAGGATCGCGGAGGACATCCGGTACCAGAATCTCCTGGGTCTCAATGTCCTGACAATAAAACTGTAGGAAAAGGGAACGTTGCGATGGAAGGGCCTTTCAGATGGAAAGATAAAGAGAATAAGAGATCAATCCGCCGGCAGATTTTCGGGCTGGTCATGGGCAGCGTGCTTCTGGCCATCCTGAGTAACGTAATCCTCGGCCTGTTTTTCATGCACCAGACCCGGGCGGAGAGCGAGAAAGCGGTTATCGCCCAGATGGAGGATCAGCTGTACCAGCTGGCAGTCAGCAGCGCGGACATGACAGATGAAGAGCTGCTGTATTACTTTGATTTCGTGCGGGTGTTTTCCCGGTATGCGGAGGAAATCTACAGGAGCCCGGAACGGTTCCGCGGGCGCCCGGTCTTTTCCCCGTCCAGGAGGAATAACGGCAGGTATGCGCTGAAACGCTATTATGCCTCGGAAGATATCGACCGGCAGGAAGTCGAAGATGAGATGGAACGGCTGTCGAACATGGAATCTGTGTTTGCCCCGTTTATGGCCCTGAAGGACGGCGTGGTTGCCGATATCTACATCGCGACAAAAACAGGTGTTTTTCTCAGCTACAACAATAACGGGCTGACGGATCTCGAAATCTATGAGACAGAGGGCGATTATTTTAACTATTATGACAGAGACTGGTACCAAAACGCCCTGGAAAGGGGATCCACTTCCCTGACTTCCATATATGAGGATTCCTTCCATAAAGGCGCCATGGTAAGCTGTTCCCGGCCTGTCCGGCAGGACGGCGAGATCGTCGCCGTGCTCAGCATGGATATCCTGGTCAGGGACCTGCAGTCTGACCTGCTGAACCTGAATATCCCGAACGGGGCTTATGTGTTCATGATTGACGGCCAGGGAAAGGCTATTGTGGATACGCGTCTTCCGGACGGCGTGGAAGCCAACGCCAATATCTATGACGGCAGATACGGGTCCGTTGATATTATTGACAGTATCGTGAACGCGCGCGAGGGCGTGAAGAAATCCGGGGACAGCATTTATTACGCGTTCAGCCCGGTGGAACTTACAGACTGGATTTTATGCGTGGCTATTCCGGAAGAAAAAGTCCTGGAGCCCCTCGGCGGCGTGGAAGAGATTTTCCGCTTTGCCATCCTCAATTTTATGGTACTTTCCATGATGTTCTGCGGAGCGCTGCTGTATGTAACAGCCCATTATTCCGATGAGCTTATCCGGCCGATACAGGAGCTCAGGAGGGATGTAAACATTATCAGTTCGGGAAATCTCGACTGGAAGGTAGAGATACGGCATAATGACGAGATAGGGGAACTGGGAGAAGCCTTCAACCGGATGACCGGGGACCTGCGGAATTATATTGCCGACCTGACGAAGGTAACCGCGGAAAAGGAACGTATCGGGGCCGAGCTCGATGTCGCGGCAAAGATCCAGAGAGACATGCTGATATGCGAGTTCCCGGCATTTCCGGAGCGGAAGGAATTTGACCTTTACGCCACGATGCGGCCCGCGAAGGCGGTAGGCGGCGACTTCTACGATTTCTTCATGGTTGACGATAATCATCTTGCCCTGGCCATCGCGGATGTGTCCGGCAAAGGTATTCCGGCGGCCCTGTTTATGATGATGTCCATGCTGCCGCTGCGGGATTACGCCAAGGGAAAGAGTTCCCCCGCGGAGGTCCTGCGCAAGGTCAACGATATTCTCGCATCCAGAAACGATGAGAGTATGTTTGTCACCATATGGCTGGGATTCCTGGACCTGGCAACCGGCAGGCTGGTATGCTCCAATGCGGGACATGAATACCCGACCCTGCGGGAACCGGACGGGCAGTATTACCTGATGAAAGACCCGCACGGTCTCGCGGCCGGCATTATGGAAGGCGTGCCCTATAAAGATTATGAGATTCAGATGAAGCCCGGCGGCGACCTGTTTGTTTACTCCGACGGACTTCCGGAGGGACTCAATGAAGAAGGGGTACAGTTCGGCACGGAGGGTATCCTCCGGACGCTGAACGCATCAGAGCCTGCCCTGCCGAAGGAAACCCTTGAGGAGATGCAGGCCGCCCAGGATGCATTTGCCGGGAGCGCCCCGCAGTTTGACGATATTACAATGCTCGGGCTGCACTGGTATGGTCCGGCGCAGGAGCCGTGATGGAAGCAGCCTCCTTAAAGAGGCGGAGATTGTCTGTAATAATGATGCAGAGCTTTTCCCGCGTGCGGGAAATGTTCTGGAAAAGCATCCTGTCATAGAGATAATTCGGGTTGCCGTGCGCATGTGTGCGCAGGCAGCCCGTTTTGTCGTAATAGAACTCTTTTCCTACGGACACCACGACGCGGTCGAACTCAAGACCTATGATATCGTGGGTATCCAGAACCGCCTCAGAGCGGGCACCCTGTCCGGAGAAATCGATATAGATATAACCCTCCCGCTCCAGGTGGCGGCGCATGCGGTCCGTATCTTCCTCCGAGGGGGCATAGAGGAGAAGGATATTGTCGTAATCGTACTTCCGGGTCTGTTTCCGGCGGTCAAAGAAGGCTGAGACGAAGGAGGCGATCTCCGCGTTGGTGCGGAGCCTGGAAGACAGCGTGAAAATGTGTTCTCCGGCCAGCTTCTCTATCTGTCCCGCGATATTGCGCTCCCTTTCGGATACCGTCAGCACCTGCGACGGGTCGTAGCAGAAAACGGCGGGAACGCGGTTCTTTTCCGCGTGCTTTACCAGGAGGTCAAAGCTTTCCTGGTACAGCCGCTGGGATTCGTCGACCAGGATGATATCCCACCGGTTTTCCGAGAGAAACTCCCCCGTCACGTCGCGGATGGAGGCGACGGCCAGCGAGGGCAGGGCTTCCCTGAGCTTTCTGTGGCCCTCCGACAGGCGGGCGCAGTGGAGCACCAGCACGCGGTACCACCCGGAAAGCTCCCGGGCAATGTCATACAGAAGAAGCGTTTTTCCCGTTCCAGGACTTCCGGTGATCCCGATAAAACCGCAGGATTCCGGGTGCTTTGCCATTTCCAGGATCTCCTTGCGGAACTGCTGCTGCTGGTTGGTCAGGAAATAGCGGCGCTCGAGAAAGGGCTCGGGAGTGGTGATCGGGGAGATCAGGAATTCTGAGATGCGGAACAGGGGCGTGATGTCCTGCTCATAATAGTCCGTAAACTGCCGCATCGTCCCGATCAGGTCCTCCGGCCTGACGGGGATGAGGGTCCCGGTTTCCTGGGAAATGGCGTAGAAGCGCTTTGCGGAGGAGATATAGGTAAAAGAGAAGACCTTCTGCGCGATCATCGTGAGATAATAGCGGTTCTGGAGAAGCTGCTTTTCGATTTTCTCCTCCTCGATCATCTGGCTTTTCAGCTCTATATTCAGCACGGCAGTCCTGTTTTTGCCGAGCTTGACCAGGTCAAATTCCTTCCCCATGCGCTCAATGACATAGGAGAAGAAAAATCCGTCATAGCAGGAAAGGTCCGTGAGGCCGGCCCGGAACAGGGTTTTCAGGAGGGACCGGAGGGCAATCTGGTCCGCCCGCCGGATTCTCTGCGGGATCCGCCGGCCGGAGAGGGCGTTTTCATAAACGGAAAACAGGTCTTCCCCGGTGATATTCATCAGATAGCTGAGATTGACAGGGCGCATGGCGTTTCCTTTCCGGTTGCGGGATATGTGCTGATTTGCTAACATGGTAATTATATCACAGATAAGTCGGGAGAAACTGCACTTCCATGGAAAAACAGGGAAAAACGGAGGCGCTCCGCTATCCGGACAGGGGAAGCATACTGCGGGTATTCCTTGCCGGATGCGGGCACTGGTTTCTGTACAGTATTATCTTGTCGGCCGCGGCCTCGCTGGCCGACCTGCTGAATCCGAGAATCATCGGCTTTACGGTGGATGTCCTTCTGAGAAATGATGAGAGCAGGGCACCTGCCTGGATTACTGCGCTCTGCAGCGCGGCGGGAGGGACGGATTACCTGCGCGCACACCTGGAAGTGACTGCAGCCTGCGTTATCGCCGTCGCGCTGGCCGGCGCGCTCTGCCGCTACCTGTTCCAGATGTTCAACTCCGCCGCCTCCGAGCGCCTTGTGAAAAACATGCGCGACATCCTGTTTTCCCACATTGAGAGAATGCCCTTCTCCTGGTATACGGACCACGCGGCCGGGGATATTATCCAGAGGTGCACCTCGGATACGGAGACCGTCCGGCGTTTCCTGTCGGAACAACTGACGGAGATTCTGCGCATCGTCCTGCTGATTAGCCTCGCGCTGACATTCATGTTCCGGCTGAGCGTCCCGCTGTCCGTCCTGGCGGCGCTGTTTGTGCCGGTGATATTTGCCTATTCCCTGTTTTTTCACAGGAGAATCGGGGAAACCTTCCTGACGGCGGACGAAGAGGAGGGGAAACTCTCCTCCATCGCGCAGGAGAACCTGACGGGGGTGCGCGTCGTGCGGGCCTTCGGACGGGAGGGAACCGAGCGCGCCCGTTTTGAGACACAGAACCGCATCTATACCGCCGCCTATAAGAGGCTGGCGGTCCTGATTTCCATCTTCTGGTCCGTGGGCGATTTCATCTCCGAGCTGCAGGTCCTGCTGATCATCGCGGCGGGGGCCTGGCTGAGCGTTAAGGGCCGGATGACGGCCGGGGATTACATCGCTTTTGTCGCCTACAATGCAATGCTTGCATGGCCGGTCCGGACGCTGGGTCGCGTCGTGGCCCAGATGAGCCGCGCGGGCGTTTCTGTGGACCGTATCCGCGAGATCATGAACGGGGAGCCGGAACAGGATCCTGAGAACCCGGAACCATTCCCGGAATGCGGGGATATTGCCTTTGAACATGTAAAATTCCGCTACGGGGAGAACCTGCCCTGGATTCTGGAGGACGTCTCCTTCCGCATCCCGGAGGGCCGGACGGTGGGGATTCTCGGCGGTACAGGCTCAGGGAAATCAACACTGGCCGAGCTTCTCGACCGTCTCTATGACCTGGAGGACGGCTGCGGGGCAATCCGGATCGGCGGCACGGACATCCGCCGCATTTCCCGGGCGGAGCTCAGACACCGCATCGGCATCGTGCTGCAGGAGCCGTTCCT
>ONXW01000248.1 GCA_900321915.1 uncultured Eubacteriales bacterium | reverse complement strand
CTGCGCGGGGGAGATTTCCAAGCGCATCTGGAGGTCCATGGCAAATGCGGGGGAGGCGGTTTTTGACCGGCCGGACCGCATTGCCGGCTTTTATATGGAAAACATGCGCCACCTGGAGCAGGAAGAGCTCCACCTGATGCTCCTGAACAACCGCAATATGCTGCTGCGCGACCGCACGCTGTTCCGCGGGACGGTGAACTGCTCCCTGGCTTCCACCCGGGAGATTTTCCGGGAAGCGCTCCGGGGCGGCGCGGTGAACCTGGTGCTGGTGCACAATCATCCGAGCGGGGATCCCTCCCCGAGCGATGAGGACCTGGCGCTGACGGAAAAGGTCAGGTACGGGGCTGCACTTCTGGATATCTGCCTGGTTGACCACCTGATTATCGGGGACCAGGTTTATTACAGTTTTAGAGAACGGGGATTGATTGGATGAAGAGAAGCAGGATTATCGTGACAGTTTTATCGGTATTCTGCATATTGTTGATCGGACTCACCTCCTTCAACAGCAGTTTTCTCGCGCCGCTCAGGAACGGCGCGGGACTGTTCCTTGTGCCCATGGAACGGGGAGTGAACGCGCTGGGGGGAGGTATCTATAACCGCGCGAAAAACCTGGCCGAGCTGCGCAGGGTGCAGGAGGAAAACGAGAGGCTTACCGAGAGGGTGGCCTCCCTCACTGAGGAGAATTCCCGTCTGGCGTCGGAAGTGTACGAGTTGGAGAGGCTCCGGGAGCTCTATGAACTGGACCAGGAATATCTCCAGTATCCGAAGGTGGGCGCGCGGGTTATCGCCCGCGATTCCGGAAACTGGTTCAGGATCTTCCGCATCGACAAGGGCACGGCGGACGGGATCCGTCCGGACATGAATGTGCTGGCCAACGGAGGCCTTATCGGAATCGTGACTGACGTCGGCGTGAATTACGCGACGGTCCGCACGATTGTGGACGACAGCAGCAATGTGAGCGGCATGTCCCAGCGGACAGGCGACATCTGCAACGTCGCCGGAGATATGGAGATGTATGAGCAGGGCCGGCTGGGCCTTGACCATATCCGGAAGGAATCGGACATCCAGCCGGGTGACCGTATTGTAACCTCCAACATCAGCGAGGTCTATCTTCCGGGGATACTGATCGGCTACGCGGACACCATTGTCACCGACGCCAACAACATTACGAAATCCGGCACCCTGATTCCCTCGGGAACCTTTGACGGGCTGCAGGAGGTCCTGGTGATCACGCAGCTGAAGAACGAGCTGCAGATTGGTTCGGACGCGCCGGGGGAGACTGCCCAGGAGGATCATAACGACACGCCGGAAGAGATTGAAACCGAAGAGGAAGAAGAAAGCACCGGAACAGAAGAATGATCAGACGGATAATACTCAACATCATTATGCTTATCCTGGCCTTTACGCTGCAGGTATGCGTTTTCCCCATCATCGACGTGGTGGCATCCTGGCCCAATCTGCTTCTGATTGTGGTTTCCATATGCTCCTTCATCGACGGGAGGGACTGGGGCATCCTGTACGGCCTCTGCGCGGGGCTCCTGCTGGATCTGTTCTACAGCGGGCCCTTCGGTTTTTATACCCTATTTTATATCAATCTCGGATTCGTGAACGGATGCTTCCAGAAGTATTACTATGAGGAGTACATTACCCTTCCCCTGACCCTGAGCGTCCTGAACGAGATGTTTTACAATCTGTATATCTTCCTGTTCCGCTTCCTGATTCACGGGAAGCTGGATTTCGGGTATTACTTTTTGAAGATCATGCTTCCGGAGATGATCTTCACAACCGTGGTAACACTGTTTATTTACCGGCTGCTTCTCGCCGTCAACCGGGCGCTGAAGAACTTCAGGCCGGAGATTCCGTCCTTCCTCGGGCGGCTCCGGGGAAATCACCAGAAAGGAGAGATTTGAGTCCGTGTTCAGGGATTTTTGGGAATATATCACGGATCTTGCAAAAAGGCTTGCAACATCGCGGCTTTTTGTCCTCGCGGTGATTTTTACCGGCATGTTTTCCGTGCTGATCTTCCGCCTTTTCAACCTGCAGATCCTCCAGGGAGAGAAGTACCAGGAGGATTATGTCTCCATGGCGGAAAAGACCATCCGCACGTCCGGCACCCGCGGGAATATCTACGACCGCAACGGTAATATCCTCGCCGGCAACAGGCTGGCTTACAATATTTCCATTCAGGATGTGGGGGCATACCGGGGGGATGCGGAATTCAACAGCATGCTTTTCAGGCTCATCCGGATACTGGAGCGCCACGGGACCGCCGCGTCCTGCAGCCTGGAGCTCGGGCTGGACAGCCTGGGAAATGTGGTCTACACCTGTGAATCGGAGGATGCCAGAAAGCGTTTTCTCCGGGATTACTACGGTCTGAAAAATGTCAGCGAACTGGATGATGAGGACGGCAAATACCCGTCAACCTTAACGGCCGCCCAGCTGTATCAGCGGCTGTACGATGAGTACCATCTCGAGCGCACCGCCGACAGGGACGGGAATCCCGTATTCCTGGACCGGAAGACAGCTCTGCAGATGCTGGATATACGCTATACCATGCGTTTCACGGAATTCCAGAAATACGAATCCACAACCATCGCCAGGAATGTGGATGACAGGACGGTGGCGGATATCCTGGAGCATGAGGCGGATATTGAGGGCGTCAATGTGGAGGAATCCACCAGCCGCGTCTACTATGAGTCCGTCTACTTTGCCCCCATCATCGGCTACACGGGAAAGATCACGGCGGAACGGCTGGAAGAGCTGCAGAAGTCGGACCCGGACTATGAGCTGAATGATATCGTCGGAAGGACCGGAATCGAGTCTTCCATGGAGCTGACGCTGAAGGGCAAAAAGGGTTACCAGACCGCCTATGTGGACAACAAGGGACGTATCCTGGACATTACGGACAGCCATGAGGCGGCCGCCGGCGACGACATTTACCTGACCCTGGACCTGAACCTGCAGAAGGGCATCTACTATATCCTGGAACGCCAGCTGGCCGGCGTCCTCCTGGGAACCATCGTAAACCAGGAGGCGGATACCATTGAATATATTGATTCCTCCAAGATCAAGATTCCGGTCAAGGACGCCTATTTCCAGCTTGTGAATAATAATGTGGTCTCCCTGGACCACATGAACAGCGCGGAGGCCAGCCCGACGGAGCAGGCCATCGCGGCGAAATACAGTGAAGCGCGCGTGCGTATCGACAATGCCATTACGGAACAGCTGACGGGGGCGGACCCGCTTCCCATGAACCAGCTGCCGGAAGATATGCAGGCATACATGAATTACATCTACACATTCCTGTCAAAGGATTCCGTGGGGATTGTCCAGAAGAATGCCATTGACACGGCGAGCGCCCAGTACAACGCCTGGAAGGACGGCAATATCAGCCTCAGGGATTACCTGTACTACGGGATTTCCGCCAGCTGGATCGACACGACCAGGCTTGATATCAGTGAGAAATACTCGGATGCGGATGACGTGTTCCGGGCCCTTTCCGCCTATGTCAGCAATTCCCTCACAAATGACAGCGAGTTTACCAAGAGGATCTTCCGGTACCTTATCAACAGCAATATTGTCACGGGCCGGGAGCTTCTCATCGCCCTTTACGACCAGGGCGGGCTTCCTCCGGATCCGGAGACTGTGGCGCTCCTGCAGTCGGGAGACGGAAATACCGCTTTTGATGTCCTGATGGAGAAGATCCGGAACGTGGAGATTACGCCGGCGCAGCTGGCGCTGGATCCCTGTACCGCAAGCTGTACGGTGACCAATGTGCGGACCGGTGAGGTTGTGGCGCTGGTAACCTATCCCAGCTACGACAACGGCAGGATCGACGATCCGGCTTATTTTGCGCAGCTGAATGCCGACCTTTCCCTGCCCCTCAGGAACAATGCGACCCAGACCCTGAAAGCCCCGGGCTCCACCTTTAAGCCTATCGCCGCCATCGCGGGACTGGAGGAGCACGTCGTCGACGTATATGACCGCATCAACTGCACGGGAATTTACGAAGAGGTCACGATGCCCATCCGGTGCTGGATTTACCCGGGATTCCACTCTGAGCTGAATGTAGTGGGCGCTATCGAGAATTCCTGCAACTATTACTTTTCAGAGCTGGGGCACAGGCTCTCACTGGATTCAGACAATACCTACAATACCGGCAAGGGACTGACCACCATCCGGAAATACGCCACCATGTTCGGTCTTGACAGGACATCGGGCATCGAGATTTTTGAGGCTTCGCCCCATATTTCGGACAGCGACCCGGAGCGTTCCTGCATGGGACAGGGCACGCATCAGTACGCGAACATCCAGCTGGCGAGGTACGTCACGGCGCTGGCAAACCGGGGAACCGTCTTTGACCTGAGCCTCATCGACAAAGAGACCGACCCCAGAGGAAACCTGGTTAAGGATTACACGCCGAATGTCAGCGCGTACCTTAACATCTCCGACAGCACGTGGAACGCGGTTTCCCAGGGAATGCGGGCTGTGGTCGAGAACAGCTCCGTCAACAAAATCTTCAAGGACCTCCCCGTGCATATCGCCGGAAAGACCGGTACGGCGCAGGAATCCGAGAAGAGAGGAAACCATGCGTTCTTTATCTCCTTCGCGCCGGTGGAAAACCCGGAGGTTGCGCTGACTGTGAGCATCCCGAACGGGTATTCCTCCTCGAACGCAGCCATGGCCGCAAAGCATATTTACAACCTGTATTACGGATATATGTCGCTGGCCGAAGCCATGAATTCCGGGGCGCTTGACGCGTCCAACGAGAGAATCAACGGTGACTGATCGGGGACAGGAACGCCGATTTTTATCTTGTAAGGAAGTATCGGTTAAGGTAGAATATTATCTGACAGAAAAGGAAAATGTTCATGCTGTTTGACTATAACCTGCGGAATTATCACCTGCGCCTCATTCTCTACACCACGGCGCTGAGTATTATAGGAATCATGGCAATCCGGAGCGCGAGCAGCCAGGACGCTTCGGTTGCGGTGAAGCAGATCATCGGGGTTGTTGTCTCCGTCACTATCTGCATCATCATTTCCATGATCGATTATCACTGGTTCAACAGGTTTTCCTGGGCTATTTACGGCGTCTGTATCGCGTTCCTGATCCTGGTGCTTATCCGGGGCAGGAGCACCAACGGCGCAACCCGATGGCTGAAGGTCGGACCTATCTCGATCCAGCCGTCCGAGTTTGTGAAAATCGGACTGATTCTGTTTATGGCCTGGTATCTGGCGAAGTATATGGATACGCTGAACCGGTCGGTGACGATCCTGAGAATCGCTGCCCTGGCAGGGCTACCCCTGATCCTTGTCTATCTGCAGCCGAATCTCTCAACCACCATCATTATCGCTGTTGTCATCTTCAGCATGCTGTTTGCGGCCGGACTTAGCTACCGGTGGATCCTGGGGACACTGGCCTTCGGGCTGCCCTCGATCTCGGCACTGCTTTACCTGGCACTGCATGGCCTCATCCCCTTCCTGAAGCAGTATCAGGCGGAGAGAATCCTGGCACGATTTTTCAACAGCGACAACCAGTACGCCGACCTGAACCGCCAGCAGAACAACTCCATTATGGCGATAGGTTCCGGAAAGCTTACGGGAAAGGGACTGTTCAACAATACCCTGGCCTCCGTGAAAAACGGAAACTTTCTCTCTGAGGAGAGAACAGACTTTATTTTCGCCATCATCGGGGAAGAGCTGGGGTTTATCGGCTGTTCCGTTGTTATTCTGCTGTATGCGTTTCTCGTCTTTGAGTGTCTCTGGATAGGGGCCCACGCAAAGGATGTGGAGGGGCGTATCATAGCAACCGGAATGGCAGCGCTCATAGCATTCCAGAGCTTTGCAAATATCGCGGTGGCAACCGGGATTTTCCCGAACACGGGTCTGCCGCTTCCTTTTATCAGTTCCGGGCTGACCTCCCTGATGAGCATGTTTATCGGGGTGGGCATTATATTAAACATCGGACTGCAGAAGGATACAGAAGAGCAGTAAGGAGGAGACTTACATGAATATCGGCTTCATTGCTCACGACGCAAAGAAAAAGCTGATGCAGAACTTCTGCATAGCATACCGGGGAATCCTGACGAAGCACGATCTGTACGCTACGGGGACCACAGGGCGCCTCATTGAGGAAGTGACCAACCTGTCCGTACACAAACTCCTGCCGGGGCATCTTGGCGGCAGCCAGCAGCTGGGCTCCCAGATCGAGAACAACCAGATTGATCTGCTGATCTTTCTGCGGGATCCGCTGGCGCCGAAGCCCCATGAACCGAATGTCAATGACGTGGTAAAGCTCTGCGATACCCACAACATACCGATGGCGACAAACCTGGCGACTGCGGAGCTCCTGATCAAGGCCCTTGACCGGGGAGACCTGGAATGGAGAGAACTGTACCGATGAGTGAAGCCGCATATAACAGCAGGACGCGCAGGCGCACCGACGGCCAGAGAAGGCGGAGACGCCGCCGCAGGAGGTTCAGGGCGGGCGGCTTACTGCCCATTGTCCTGGTGATCCTCCTGGCATGCCTCGGGCTGCATCTGCGCGCGGCACACCAGTTTGAGAAAGAACGATATCATATCAGTGACAGGGAAAATGCCCTGGCGCTTTCCGTGCCCTCCGGAAACGGGCGGCTTCCCGCATTCGCGGAGGATCTCTGCGTCGCGGATCCGTCCGGGACATTTTCCGACGACGGCCTGGAGTGCGGCGCGGCGGGCCTGTTCAACGATACGGGCCGTACGGCCGTGTGCGGGCGCAATATTTTCCAGCGCATGCATCCCGCGAGCATCACAAAAGTCATGACGGCGCTCCTGGTCCTGGAGGAAGGGAACATGGACGATGTGGTGACGGTGACGGATGCTTCCGTTATTACAGAGCCGGGAGCCTCCCTGTGCGGCGTTGCCCCGGGAGACCGGATCAACATGAGGGAGCTTATGTACGGGCTGCTGCTTCCCTCCGGGAATGACGCCGCGAACGCCATTGCGGTCCACATGGACGGAAGCGTGGAAGCCTTTGCGGAACACATGAACAGGCGGGCCTGGGAGCTGGGCGCAACCGGGACGCATTTTACGAATCCGAGCGGGCTGACGGATGATGCCCATTACACTACGGTATACGACCTCTACCTGATTTTCCGGGAGGCAATGAAACATCCGGAATTCAGGGAGATCATCGCGACGCCTGAGCACGACGGCCTGTTTACCTCATCGGGCGGGCTCCCCATCCTGAAAAAATGGGAGAACAGCAACTGGTACCTGGCGGGAAAAGCCGAGGTACCGGCCGGGCTTACAGTCCTCGGCGGGAAAACGGGGACCACCAAAGCTGCCGGTTCCTGCCTCATCATGGGCGAGCAGGGAACCGGAGAGCAGGAGTATATTTCCGTGGTTCTCAACGCGTCCGGAAGGGAAAAGCTGTACAGGGACATGACAAATATAATCTCGAAAGCGGTTAATTAGTCGTTGCGATTCCCGGAGGTTTATACTATAATTATAAACAACAATCATTTTATAAAGAATTGAACGTATTTGACGAGATTTCAATATACGGAAACAAGGAGGACATGACTATGGTTCAGATTATCGCAGGCGGAAAAGGTAAGGGTAAGACAAAGTATCTTCTTGATATGGCTAACAAGGCCGTCAAGGAATCCAAGGGATCTCTGGTTTACCTGGACAAGAGCTCAAAGCATATGTATGAGCTGAATAACCGAATCCGGCTGATTAACGTTCAGGAGTACCCCATCGAGACAGGAGAAGGATTCGTAGGTTTTCTCTGCGGCATTATCTGCCAGGACCACGACCTTGAACAGATGTATCTTGACAGCTTCCTCAAGCTGGCCAGTCTTGAAGGAGAGGATATTGAGCATATCCTCGGTATGATCGATAATCTGAGCAAGAAGTATCATGTTGATTTTATTCTCAGCATCTCACTGGATGCACATGAGATTCCGGAAGCTTTCAAGGAGAATATCATCGTTTCTCTTTAATTGCGTCGAACCAGAATCATATAGAACAGAGTGCAGGCGCCGGCACGGACGAGTCCGATCCGGCGCCTGTATTCCTGTAATCAGCGAAGGATAAACAGACCATGGCGAGAAACAGGAAAGTAATCCGCTACAGGCGGCCATTTCATCTCAATATCGGCGTTATCATTTTTGCGGCAATATTTGTATACCTTGCATTCAGCCTGTACGCGTACGCCAAACGGGACAAAATCCAGTTCTACGAGGTTGCGGAAGGCAGCATAGTGAACGACAAGGTGTATACCGGCATCATTTTCCGGCAGGAATCCGTACAGCAGACCCAGAGTACAGGGTATGTAAACTATTTTATCCGCGAAGGCAAGCGGGCCGCGAGGGGAGCCCGCATCTACTCCCTGGATGAGACGGGAGAACTGGGAAAATTCCTGGAGGAAAACCGGGCACAGGGTTCGGAGTTGTCCAATGAAAACCTTTCCGAGCTGAAAAAGCAGCTCAGCGCGTTTTCCCTTTCATATGAAGACGCGGATTTCGGGCCGGTTTACTCCGCCCAGTATTCCCTGCAGTCATCCGTTGCCGAATATATGAATATTAATGCAATGGACAGCCTGGACGCGGCCCTCAGGGAGCACGGCATCAATTACCAGCAGATCACCACGGGGGAGGCAGGCGTCGTGTCCTATGCCGTCGACGGCTATGAGGGCATCGATTCGGCCACCGTATCGCCGGAGATGTTCGACCGGACAAAATACACAAGGAAAAGCATAAAATCCGGGGAGCTGACAGAGGCGGGAACGCCGGTCTACAAGCTTATCTCATCGGAGGAATGGTCCGTGGTATTCCCGCTGGACGAGGATTCGGAGGCCGCCTTTGCCGACCGCCGGAGCCTGACCATCAAGCCCGCCGCGTCGGATATGAAGCTGGCCGGACG
>ONXW01000139.1 GCA_900321915.1 uncultured Eubacteriales bacterium | reverse complement strand
ATTGACCACATCCTCGTGGAAATCCCCGTGATTCCGGAAGGAAAACAGGTAGAGCTTCAGGGATTTGCTCTCCACCATCCGCTCCTCCGGCACATAGGAAATATAGATTGTCGCAAAATCCGGCTGTCCCGTGATGGGGCAGAGGCTGGTAAATTCCGGGCAGTTGAACTTTACGAAATAGTCATTGTCCGGATGCTTGTTGATAAATGTCTCCAGCACCGACGGGTCATAGTCCATGCTGTATTTTGTCCCGTTGCTTCCCAGCTTTGTCAGACCTTCTTTTTCTCTCATCTTCTCCTGTTCCCTCTTTCCACTGTATTTTTTTCCTTCCGCAGTATCCCCGCGGTCTGTGACATTTTCCAGATGCTACGGCAGCGCCGGGTCCTTTATGCCGTTGGCCGCAAATGCCGCCGCCCGGTCGATGCAGGTGCCGCACTTCCCGCAGGGCACTTCCCCGCCCTCATAGCAGGACCAGGTCAGCTCGTAGGGCACGCCCAGGGAAAGGCCGATGCGGACCACCTCCGCCTTGTTCATCTCCACGAAAGGCGCCTCAATCCGGATCTGGCGCCCGGAACCCTCCCAGATTGCGTCCCCCATGGCCTTGTTGAATACCGGGGTGCAGTCCGGGTAGGCGGCCCCCGCCGCGTCATCCGCGTGGGCGCCGTAATAGATCACTTCACAGCCCCGGCTCAGGGCAATGCTCGCGGCCGAGGAGAGGAAGAGGCCGTTCCGGAAGGGAACGTAGGTGCTGACGGGGCCTTCCCCGCCGTTTTCCGCCTGCTGCTCCGCGTAGCTCTTCTCCGGGATCGCCTCGTCCGACTGCTTCAGCAGGGAGCAGTTGCTGTACCGGAAAATCAGGCTCAGGTCCAGGCTCATCTGCTCCACGCCGTAATATTCCGCCACCGCCTTCGCGGCCTGTATCTCTTTGTCGTGCTTCTGCCCGTAGGAAATGGCCAGCGCCAGGACATTCTCTTTTCCGTATTTCTTTACCGCCAGGCCCAGCGCTGTCGTGGAATCCACGCCGCCGCTGGAAAGAACCAGTGCTTTCATCATTTTCCCTCTTTCTTGGAATCTCACTTCAGGTAAAACATCAGGTTCGGGTTGTCCCGGAACTGTCCGCGGATCTCCGCGGTAAATGTCTTTGTCCCGGCTTTTTTGATGCCCCGGACCGTCACGCAGCTGTGGTACCCCTCGATGGTTACCGCCACGTCCTCGCTGCCGGTGATCTCCGTGATAATGTCGGCGATGTCCTGCCCAATCCGCTCCTGGAGCTGGAGCCTGCGGCCCACCATGTCGCAGACCCGGGCAATCTTGGAAAGGCCGATAACACGGCCGTTGGGGATGTAGGCCACATTTGCCTTCATGTCGTACATCAGGGCCATGTGGTGCTCGCACCAGGAGAACATGTCGATGTCCTTCATCACCACCACGCGCCCCGGCTGGCCGTCCATGGCCATATCCTCGCCATCCTCGAAGGTCTTCTCAAACATCTGCGCGATCTCGTGGTTGGTGTAGTTCATCCCGGCGAAGACCTCGGAATACATCCTGGCCACCCGCTTCGGGGTGTCCTTCAGCCCTTCCCTTTCCGGGTCATCTCCCAGGGCCTCCAGGATACCGCGGATATGCATCTCTATCGCTTTCTCGTCTATCATGTCTATACCCCCCTCTTCTCCGGGTCCCATATCACCTTGTGCATCTGGATCTGCAGCCGGACTTCGTTCATCCGGTTTTCCGCCATGAATTCCACCATCTCCGCAGGCGCAATTGCCCCGAATACGGGGCTTAAATACACGTGGCAGCGCCCGGGAAGGCGGTATTTTTCCATAATCTCCTTCGCCCGCAGAAGGTCCTCCCGGCTTCCGCACACGAACTTCACCGTGTCCTCCGGCCCGAGGATCGCGAAGTTTCCCGTATTCATCCCTTCCTCGCAGCCGCTTCCCGGAAGCTTGTAATCCATGGTGAACACCGGGCGGTGCTCACCGCAGAAGGGGGCAAGGTCCACCGAGCCGTTGGTCTCGATCTCCACCCGGTGCTTTCCGTGCTTAAGAAGCCCTCCGAGGAGCTCTTCCATCTCCCCCTGGAGGAGCGGCTCCCCGCCCGTCAGGGTAACATTCGTCACGCCGGTTTTGTCGACGTACGATACGATTTCCCGGGGCGTCATCTCCTCGTACGGACAGTCCGGGAGGTTCGCCCACTTCGTGTCGCAGAACCCGCAGTGCAGGTTGCAGCCGAGAAAGCGGACAAACACCGCCAGCTCCCCGGCCCGGGTTCCCTCCCCGTTGATGCTCACAAACTTTTCAACTACTTTCATTTTCCCTGTTCTCTCGTTATTTCATTCAAGTCCCGCGCGCGGGCTGCCGCAAGGCAGCTTCTCCTACTGAGATAAAAAAAGCCCCGCAGGAAGCCTGCGGAGCGGAATATGGACATAATAATCCCTGTCTGCAGTCCTGGTTTTGTTTAACGACAGGATGGCACTAACGAACTGTCGGACGGATAGTCCCGTCTATTTTAACACATTCCGGGGATTCGTCAATATTAGGAAACACTTTGCAATTGACAAATTATCCCGCAGCCTGTTTACTCATACTTAGAAACATTTCCCGGGAGAAAAAAGATGGAACTTACCTTACTTGCCGCTGATGAAAACAGGGTCAAAAAAGAATTTGCGGAGCT
>ONXW01000047.1 GCA_900321915.1 uncultured Eubacteriales bacterium | reverse complement strand
GGCCGAGCTGGCCGGCGACCTGCTCCGGCTTCCGGCTGCTGGCGCCGAAGACATTCTGGTTCCAGCTGTTGTCCTTCTCATACAGTTCCTCAAACAGTTCACCGCCCAGGCTGTTCAGCGGGTCTGTCTCGTCCGCGCCCTCCGGGTAGATATCCGCCAGGTTGAAGCGGTCCGCCGAAGGTTCCGGCTTTTCCTCCACGGTTTCAGGCTCAGTCTCCGCCTCTGCCGCTGCCGCTGCTGCTGCGGCTGCTGCCTCTTCCGCGGCTTTCCGGGCCGCTTCCGCTGCTGCCTCTTCCGCGGCTTTCGCCGCCGCTTCCTCCGCGGCCGCTTCCGCCGCCGAATGCGCCCGGTAATCCGGCGCGCCCGCGGCCGTGCTCCCCGCGCAGACTGCCGCGCCCGCCGCTGTCATAACCGCGGCGAAAAGCAGCTGCGCGAATTTACCGTTTTTCATCTTTATCACCAGGGATTACGCCCCCTTTATTTCTGCTTTTGTCCCACTGAGAGAACACACCAGATAGCAGTATAACACAAAGCGGCCGAAAATCCCATAAAAAAAGCGCCCCGAAAGGGGCGCCTGTTTTACTTTGCTGCCTTATAAGTATAGATCCATTCGTAAAACATATGGCCGCCATAATTATTCTCATATTCCGCGCCATAGCTGTCATATCCTGTAGCTACATCGAATACGATTGCTATCTGGTCCCCGTCCTGCGGACTTTTCGGGAAATAACCAAATAATTCTGTGGAAGTGTTCCATTTGTGAGTCCAGTCTTCGCCGTCCTTGTCGGCAAAGTATCCGTCGCTCCGTCCAAAGAACCGGTCACCTGTGACTTTGCCATTGCCTTTACTGAAATAAACGCGTGCAGAATCCTGTCTCACTCCGTATTCGGTGTTGGTTGCGCAGCGCAGCGTTACCTTTGCTCTTTCACCTGGTGCATAGGACTGCTCCGGACTTGAACACTCAACTTCAAACGATGCTATAGAGATTTCGTGATTCTCATAATGAGGTCCTTTATAACCTCCATCCAGACAGAAGCTGACATATCCGTCATCCGTAATACCCTTAAAATACTCATCATAAACAACGTACTCGTTCTGCTTGCTTACATACGCTCCTTCATAAGAATAATATGTTTCGTAAGTCAGATTCCAGGCGTTCTCCTTTAATTGTTTCGATGGTTTCGCTGTATCGGTAGTTCTGGCCAGTAATAAAGTATTTGCAGTTTCATCCCAGTTTACATTATATCCTATATCTTCTGCTATAAAAGCAACCGGAATATAAACAACACCATCCCGGATGAGTGCTCCAACAGGATTGCCATTGTTATCCTTTACAGTGATTTCTCTTCCATCCACAATAACTTTTATATTCTGTTGGGCAGGTATATCGGCTGTATCTGCCAGAACTGTCGAACAACAAAGAAACAGAAGAATTATCGGCAATAATATGGCAATTATTTTTTTCATAATTCGTTCCTCTCCTTCAGTTTCCGCAACAGTTCATCAGTATACGCACCGGTCAGTCTGCCCGCCGGTGGACACATAGACGATGCGGCGGTCGGGTGAGACAGCGACATAGCCAACGGATTCCCCGGTGTAAATGTTCATCATCTCGTAGGAGAATGGTCCCATCGGGTAAAGCTCATACTGTCCGGTGACCGAACCGTAGATGGACTGCGTCACGGACCAGTGCTGCACTCCGTCGCCGTAAGTGTCCAGGTAAAACTGATAATGATAGATTCCGTCATAGGTGCCTCCGGAATAGGGAGACGAGGAGTCTGTCCTCCTGCCCCACCAGGGCTCGCAGGCGCCGGACGCGCCGACCCAGTAGCCGTCGGGCGTGTAGTTGTTCACCAGCATCAGGTTGTCGGGCCCGATGTAATAATTTCCGATCCAGGTGTTGGCCGCGTAGGAACCGTCCGCGTAGGTGTATGTCCATTCTCCCGATTCATACTGCTCCCAGCCGGCAAAGGCCGTCGTGCACATCGCAAACGCCAGGACCAGCGCCATCACTGCTGCCGTCATCTTTTTCTTCATAACAGTAAGAGGACCTCCTTTCCCTCGAAAACGCAGAAAATGCGGTATCACCTTTATGATACCACATTCCCTGTATAATTCGAAGGAAAGAAGGTCCTTCTGTCATTGACAATTCATCTGTCACCGGTTCAGTCTTCCAGCTCTACCGGGTCCCATCCGTAATCCTTGAAGAAATCGATGTCCAGGCCGTTTGCCTTGACATAGGAAGAGATGGTCTCTACGCGGAGGTCATCATTCAGTTCCCCGTTGACGAGAGCCTCTACGTATTCCGGATGCTCCGCGCATATCCTTTCCAGGGATTCCTGGAAGTTGCCGCCGTCATCCGCGCTCTCAAAGCCGGTCACTACATAGCGCGAGCCCTGCTTTGCCAGGTGCATGAGGCCGGGATAGCTGCCGCTGGAAGTATTTTCCAGGGTTTTGCCCGTCAGGTTGTAGTTCAGGACCCAGAAATCGCCGTACACCTTGATATCGTTGGGGTTGGAGTCATCCACGCCCACCAGCTGGATGTTCGGGATCGTGATATCGGAGGTGCCGTACTGCTTCCCCATGTCTTCCAGATAATCCGCAACGGCATTCATGAGTTCCCCGTTGCCGGTTCCGGTGTAATCGTACTCCGGAAGGTTCGCTTTTGCGGTCTGGACCGCAGCCTGGGTCTGGGCAGGAGCTGTCTGGGTGTTTGCCGCCGCGGTTCCTGCTGCCGCCTGGGTATTTGCGGCTGCCGCTGCTGTCTGGGTGTTCGCCGCCGCGGTTCCTGCTGCCGCCCGGGTGCCTGCGGCTGCCGCGGTATCGTTCTGCAGTGTCTCATCCGCCGGGGAATCCGCAGCGGGAGCTGCCGGGACGGTCTCCGCCGGCTGCGCGGTGCTGTCGCTTATCTTCTCCAGGGTATATCTTCCGTCTTCTGTCTCAAAAATACCGTAGGTACCGTCAGCCTGGACCAGCTCGCCGATGCATCCGCCGTTGGTCCACAGGGTATACGCGTCGACAGTGGAGCCGTCAGCCGCGGTAAAGCGCAGGGTCTCCGGAACCATGCCGCCTGTGCCCATATCATCGGAACGCATCCTGCCGATGGTGAACGGGATGCTGCCGTTAGATCCGATAATCTCTGTCGGGAAATTATCCGCGGACAGGGCCAGGTAGTCGATCTCGCCGTCCCGCATCGGGGTGCCGAAGGAGGCGGTGTAAGAGCACGCATATCTCGCCGCGTCGCCCAGGTAATTGCCCGCCAGCGCTTCCTGCAGCGCATCCGCGATTACGACGCGCTCCTCATTGGTAAGCTTCTCGCCGTAGCTGACCTTCTCCAGAGCCTGCTGCAGCGCGGTCTTCGGTGCCTGCACCGCGGTGCCGTTCAGGATGTTCTCCTCGGTATCCACGATGAGCTTGCAGTCCTTCTTAAGGCTGCCCTTCACGGCGTCCAGGATTTCCTTCGGGACAGCGATGCCGCCGTCGGTCGCGATATCCTTGCCGAATGCCTGCAGCTGGTCAGCGGAGAAATCGGAGAGGCCTGTCTTTGTTGTGCCTGCGCCCGCGTTCTCGCCGCCGAGCCCGTTCTTTCCGATAAATGCCGGAGCGGACAGCACGGTATTCCACTTGCCGTTGGATGCCTTTTCATGCAGCTTCAGGACGGCATTGCTGCCGGTGGTCTTGCCCACCGTCACGAACTGGTCGCTGTTCACGGCCTGCGCCAGCTTCTCAACCCATTCCTCAGCCGCCTTCGGCTCCTGTGTCAGGGAAACGGGGTTCTTCCCCTTCTCCTGGTAGCTGTCCACCGGAAGGCCCATGGCCTTCACAGCCTCGCCGATATACCAGGACTTCAGTTCCGGGGAAATGGCGCCGTTCGCCATCTCGTTGTACATGGCCTCGTCTGTCACAATCTTCTGCAGTCCGGCCTTCAGGCTGCTGGCATCCTCCGCCCACTCGGTCTCGCCGACCTTATAGGCGTCGCCGTCCTTGACCAGGTGCATCACGCCGGTCAGCCGCTTTGTCTCGTCGATCCTGAGCGTGCTGCCGTCCACGGCGAAATTGTTCAGGTCAAAGGTTCCGAAAAGCTTCACGTCATCCGGGTTGGAATCATCCAGCTTTGCCAGGGACATAACCGGGATAACGCCGTCTTTCAGTTTCATATTCTCCGCGCTGTAATTTGCAAGCCAGTCAGCCGCCGCGGCAATGCACGGATTGTCTATGCCGGTAAACTTATATGCCGCTTCGCTCTTTTCCTCAGCCTTCTCTTCCGTCTTGTCCTCAGCCGCCGCTTTGGTTTCTACAGCAGCTGTAGTTTCGGTCGCCGGCTGCGCGGCCTGACCGCCGCAGCCCGCCGCCAGGATTGCCGTCAGCAGAAGCGCTGTCGGAACTGCATACTTTTTCATAATCTTTCCCTCTTTCATTTTCGCACTGCCGTACAGGTAATTGCGTACCGCCGCGAATCTAATGTTTCACGCTGATTCTACTCCAACGAAAATGGAGCGTCAAGGGTATATTATACATCATTTTCAGCGTCTGTGCGGCAAAACTTCCTTATTTTTTGCCCAGCATTTCCACGGCATTGGTGAGCAGCGAGGTAAGGAGTTCCGCCGTCTCCGTGGATTCGCCCTTAAGCGTCTTCATCACAGCCTTTTTCGTGTCCGCGCCGGCTGCCCGGTACAGCTCCACCAGTTTTTTCTCCTGGGCTGTCAGTTTCATGGTGTCAGAGGCCTTTTGCGATGTCTTGGCCGATGTTTTTCCCGCCGTATTTCCTGAGGTCTTCCCGCTGGTTTTTCCTGAAGTCTTCCCGGAGGTCTTTCCTGACGTTTTCCCCGATGTCCCGGAGGTTTTCTGGCTGCTCTTCCCGGCGGCCGCGGCCAGGAGGGAGGTCTGCGTCACGCCGAGGGCTTTCGCAATCTGCCGGAGCGCCGCCTGGCTCAGTTCCTTCTCGCCCCGCTCAGCCTTGCCGATATCCGATGCGGAGACATTGTCCACCATTTCCGCCAGCTTCGCCTGGGACAGGCCCTTTGCCGTCCGCGCTTCCTTTATCAGGATTCCCACACTCTTTTCCGCCATACTGCACTCCTTCCTCTCTGCGCCGGGACTTTCGCCCTGCAGCGGACACCCGGTCTGTCCTTTTTCTTCCATAATATCACACCGGCCCGCAAACTCAAACAGATATCCGGTAGCAGCGGGGCCAAAAAAGTGGTAAAATGTCACCGTTTGACAAGAAAGGCTTTTTCCATGACAGTATTCCGGCATCTCAGTTATCACTTTTTCGGTTTCCTCTGGGGCGAGGTTCTCCTGCGCCTCTATTCAGGCACGCCTCTTTTCAGGGAAGCGCCGGTCGTCCTGCTCTTCCTCCTTGGCCTGTCCGCCCTCGCGGCCCTTCTGCCGCAGGCATTTGCCAGGAAAAGGAACATCCGGCAGGTACTGACCGCCCTGCTGCTCCTCGCTTCGGGGATTCTTTTCACCACGGAATACGCTGTTTTCCAGGCCTTCGGGATGTATATGTCCCCGGAAAATCTTCACGCCGGGGCGGGCAATGTCATGGAGTTTTACGGCGGGGAGCTGATGCTGGCCCTCCGGGACGCCCTAATCCACGCCCCCCTGTTCCTTGTGCCGCTCCTGGTATTTCTGGGAGTCATCCTGCGGGAGCGGAGAAAAGGGCGCCTTGTCCCGGCAAAAAGCGCAAAATCAGCCGCCGGCAGCGCTTTTCCCGTCGCGGTGAGGACACGGTATATCTCTCCGGATCCTACCCGGATTCCCGCGCAGCGCTTCCAGGCAACTACGCTCCTGCTCGGCGCCGTTTTCCTCCTGTCATCCGCCATATCGGCCGGCCTTGCGCTCAGGGGACGGGAGAGCGCGGTTTACGGATCCCAGTACAATTATAATGGCGCCGTGCAGGCTTTCGGCATGCTGGACGCCACACGGCTGGATTTCCAGTATCTCCTGTTCGGGAACCGGTACGCTTCCTTCGGGGGCGGCCCGGGGGCGAATATGCAGGGAGACGCTGCCCTTTCCGCGGGGACCCCTTCGGACCTTGCCGCGGGAACCCCTTCCGCCCTTGCGCCGGGGGGCTCCGGCAGCGGGCAGGCCGAAGAAGAACCCGCGCCGAAGGTGTACCTTCCCAACGCTATGGATCTGGACTTTTCGGATGAGCGCCTGAACGCGTCAAAGCAGACGGCGGCGCTCTCCGGCTTCCTCGCCTCGCGGACGCCCACGATGCAGAACGACTACACGGGGATATTCGCGGGCAAGAACCTGATCATGATCTGCGCGGAGTCCTACTGCGGGACCTTCCTCACACCGGAGCTCACGCCCACCCTGTGGCGCCTTACCCACAACGGGTTCTATTTCTCCGACTACTACCAGCCCTCCTGGGGCGGCAGCACCACCACCGGCGAAATGTCCCTCGTGCTGGGGCTGATCGGCGATTCCGGGGACAAGTCCGTCATCAAAACCGCCGGCTTCAATAATTATTTTTCCATGGGAAACCAGCTGCAGCGGCTGGGCTATTCCAGCATCGCCTTCCACAACGGGTCCACCACCTACTACAGGCGCGACAAGACCCACGAAAACCTGGGTTATAACCAGTTCATCGCCTCGGAAAACGGCCTGAAAAAGATC
>ONXW01000118.1 GCA_900321915.1 uncultured Eubacteriales bacterium | reverse complement strand
CGCCCACGGAGGGAAGGATATTCCCGCGGATCCCCCCGCCTCTGCAGACGAAGAAGAGCCGCAGGAAGAAGTGTATGTGGTAAAACGGGGCGATACCCTCGGAAAGATCGCGAAAAAATATGGCGTTTCCGTCGAAGAGCTGGCAGAGCGGAACCGGGACACCATCATCCGGGCCGCCAGGTCACAGGGAATCCGGTCGGAGAATCTCATGAGGTGCGCCGATTATATTTTCCCCGGGGAGATCCTGGCGATACCGTAAAAAGGCGATCGCGCTGATCGCTTAAGATGATACAACGAAACAGATTGAACGAGAAGGAGGATATTATGAAACTGAAAAATGTGTTGCTGACCGCTGTTCTGATTACGACACTGTCTGCATCCACGGCGTTTGCGGCGGAAACTGACGTGAAGGTGCCGGAGAATGTGCAGACTGCGGCGGAAGCCCTGCTCCAGGCCCTGCTTGAGGAGTACGGCACAGTTACAAATGACGATGTTGAGACTATTATTGCACAGGCAAAAAGTGAATTGGACCAGGTAGATTTTGATACCATGAATGAATACGGAAGTCTTCTCATAGGTATGTTCTCGGACGGCGGGACAGGCGACGATTACTGGGATGACGCAGAGCTGGACCGGATTATCGGCGTGATGAACGATGTCCGTGATACGCAGAACGAATACGTCAAGGCTTACAACGCCGGCCGGATGGCAGCAGGCGATGTCCAGATTATCTCAAACGATAACATTTATCAGGGGGATCTCGACACGGCAGAGATTGTTTCCCTGAACTGCGTAATCCAGAATAATTATGTCAGGGACAGTGAAAACAGGCTCTGGCTTGCGGGTACCGGGGAGAATGTCGTGCTGTTCAGGCAGCGAAATGCCGGGGACGGGAGTTATCCGGTCACGGAGGCGCGCTTCGCCGAAGGCGGCGACGGCTTTGAGACTTCCCTCCGGGCAATGTGCGCCGAGGTGGATATGCCGTACGATGAATGCATGGAATCCATTGAAATAAGCAGGATGCTGGTTTTGTACGATCTACAGCAGTACCTGGTGGAGCATCCCGATATCAAGGGGATCGAATATGAGGGAGCGATCCGGACTTATGAGGAGCTGGACGCGATCTGGGACGCCAAGCTTGACGCGATGAGCGCGGCAGGGATAGGATAACCTGCAGCGGGATGCCGTCTCATCTGAAATAAGAAAACCCCTGAACCTTCGATGGTTCAGGGGTTTTCTGCGTCGGCCCGCAAAGTGCCGTGGTATGTCTCGGAATTATCTTTCAGTTCCATCTTCGTGAGTTTCCAGGTTCCGACATACCTGCTGTCGGAAAGATCCTTGCTTTTTGAGCCGCATGCCGTTAACATTATACCTGTAAAAGCCATAATGATACAAATGAGCAGAACCGGCAGATACCTGCAGTATCAGGACGGAAACGGGAAAGGGAGAGAGAATGGAAGCTTTGGAAGCAATCTTGACAAGACGCAGTACAAGAATGATGTCGCCCGAGGCCCCGGATAAAGCTGTGCTGAAAAAGATCCTGGAAGCCGGAAGGCAGGCTCCCAGCGGGTCCAACAGCCAGACGACCCACCTGATCGTCATTACGAAAAAAGAAGTCCTGGAACATCTCGCCGGCCTGGTGCGGGATGCATTTGCCGAAATGGAGCTGAGGGAGGATATGTACATATCCCTCAGGAATTCCATCAGCGCCTCCAGGAAGGGGACCTATGTATTCCACTACAACGCCCCGGTGCTTATCGTCACAGCAAACAGGAAAGACTACGGAAATGCCATGGCGGACAGCGCGTGCGTCCTTGAGAACATGATGATCGCCGCAAATGCGCTGGACCTGGGTTCCTGCTGGATCAACCAGCTTCACTGGCTGGATGGCAATGAAAGTGTCAGGAGCTATATGATGAAGCTGGGCCTTTCGGAAGATGAGACGGTTACGGGCGGACTCATCGTCGGGTTCCCCGCCTCCGGACATCCTGAGAGAACGCCGCAGAACATAACGGGAAACCCGGTCACCTGGGTGGAATAAACCGGGTGAACAGCCTGAGGAGGAAGGAAGAATATGAAGTTTTGTATCGATGACGCTGATGTGGCGCAAATCCGCCGGATCTGTGAATACTATCCGGTTGACGGAGTGTCGACGAATCCGTCCATTCTCGCCAGAACCGGCAGGAATCCCTATGAGGTGCTGCGGGAAATCCGCTCCGTTATCGGGGAGGACGGGGAACTGTTTGTCCAGGTCATCTCGGACGACGCGGAGGGGATGGTGCGGGAAGCCCGCAGGATTACCGCGGAACTGGGCAGCAGGACGCTCATCAAGATTCCCTGCGTGCCGGAGGGCTTCCGGGCCATGAAGCTTCTCAGGCGGGAAGGAATACGCTTTATCGGTACTGCCGTCTACACGGCGATGCAGGGGTTCCTGGCGGCGAAGTGCGGCGCGGAGTACGTTGCGCCTTATGTGAACAGGATTGACAATATGGGGTTTGACGGCGTCAGGGTCGCGAAAGACATTCATGACGCCATCGAGGCAAACGGCCTGGACAGCGGCCTTCTGGCCGCCAGCTTCAAAAACAGCCAGCAGGTGCTGGAACTGATAGAGTACGGCGTAAAGGCGGTGACCGTTTCGCCCGATGTGATCGACGGTTTTGTGAAGAACGCGGCCATCGATGATGCCGTCAGCCGGTTCCGCTCCGATTTCTCCGGCCTTGCCGGGGAGGGAAAGACCATGGAGGACTGCTGATTATCCTTCGGCCGCGGACTGATTGACAGAAGCCCGGTTATATGATAAAAATATAGCTGTGAGAAGTCAGAATCAGAAGATTTGAGATTGCCACCCTGTTTCAGGGTGGCTTTTTTTGACTGCGGATGTAAAAGAATGCATAATATAAGGAGGGTTAATTAAATGCTGCGAATGTACTGGCCTATTATGGTACTGGTCCTGTCGGATATCCTGTACCAGATCGCGTCCAAATCCACACCGGCGGATGTGAGTCCGTTTGCGTCCCTGACGGTGACTTATCTTATGGGCGCCGCGCTGAGCGCGATCCTGTTTTTTGTTTCCGGACAGGGGACAAACCTGTTTGCCGCCCTGGGGAAAATCAACTGGACGGCTTTCGTCCTGGGACTGGCCATTGTGGGCCTGGAGGGCGGAAGCCTCTATATGTACAAGGCCGGATGGAACGTGAATACCGGATATGTTGTAAAGGCTATCATTGTTTCTGTGGCGCTGGTGTTTGTGGGCTATCTGGTATACCGGGAGCAGATCACCCTAACCAAGTTCCTGGGAATCGCGGTATGCATGCTGGGAATCGTGCTGATTAACCGGTAACGGCCGAGCGGCTGGACCAGCCGGAATTCCGGGCGTCTGTCCTATCCAGGATTCCCAGGGGCGAGCTGGGAACCATTGGCGATGTGGCGGGCGCCGTCCACTACCTGGCCAGCGACAGCGCGAATATGGCCAGCGGGACGATACTGGTGATTGACGGGGGATGGACAACGGTATGACCCCGCGGAAATACCGCCGCAGGCTTTATTTTTGCACAGTGTTGAAATATAATTGGGATTAAGAGACGAAAGCAAGGAGGAAACGGCATGATCTATGATTACAAAGTGAAGACGGGTGACGGCGCAGAACTCG
>ONXW01000116.1 GCA_900321915.1 uncultured Eubacteriales bacterium | reverse complement strand
TTATGCCAGAACTCCCCGAGTAGGACTCGAACCTACGACAGCGCGGTTAACAGCCGCGTGCTCTACCGACTGAGCTATCGAGGAATATGTATCATGGCTTAACGCCACAACACATGCATTTTACTAATAAAAATGGCGGATGTCAAGTCTTTTCTGATTTAGAAACGGAAATAAATAAACGGGTTGTATCCGCTTGCCATCATCTCGCAGACAGCGGCGAAGAAGGCGCAGAGAACGCCCAGATCCTCCAGCAGCGCCAGTCCGCGGTCCTGCAGGAACCGGTGAAGACGGTGAT
This sequence comes from uncultured Eubacteriales bacterium, assembly GCA_900321915.1. Lineage (GTDB taxonomy): Bacteria > Bacillota > Clostridia > Lachnospirales > Lachnospiraceae > Clostridium_R. The sequence continues at coordinate 2,608 of ONXW01000116.1, read as the reverse complement.
ACAGGGGTGAACACATAAATACCGCCGCAATGAACACCAGCGCAAACTTCCTGTTGCACACGCAGACAAACAGGGCGTAATCCCCCGGCACAAAGAGGGCGGCCCGGCGGAAGAGGGCCGTAAAGTACGCGAGAGCAGCCCCGAATCCCTCTGCCCGGAACAGTACCATACTGACACAGTATACCAGATCCGCATAGAGGGTTCCGAAAATGCGCGGCATTTTCCCGAAGAACCGGCCGGTCCACTTCCGCTCCGCGATCTGGAAAAAGCCGTGATACAGTCCCCACAGGAGGAAATTCCAGGAGGCGCCGTGCCAGATGCCTGTCAGGGCGTAAACTATCATGATATTCCGGAACGTCCTGCCCTCACCCCCGCGGTTTCCCCCCAGCGGAATATAGACATAATTCCTGAACCAGGACGTCAGGGAAATGTGCCAGCGTTTCCAGAAATCCTGCACATTCCGGGCAGTATACGGATCCCTGAAATTCTCCATGAAATGGAACCCGAAGATTCTCCCCAGTCCGATAGCCATATCGGAGTAGGCCCAGAAATCAAGATACAGCTGGAGCGTGTAGCAGATAACCCCGGTCCAGGCAAACACCAGGCCCGGTCCGCTTTCCTGCCCGAAAGCCAGATCCGCCGCCTGTCCGACACCATTTGCCAGAAGAATCTTTTTTGCGAACCCGCAGGCAAACCGGAAGGCGCCCTCATAGATATCCCGGAGGGAGCTTTTCCGCTCACGGAGTTCTTCCATGATATCCGCGTAGCGGACAATAGGCCCCGCAATCAGCTGCGGGAACAGGAAAATATACAGCGCCAGCCTGCCGATGTTCCTCTGGACGGGCACTTCCCGCCGATACACATCGATCAGGTAGGACATGATCTGGAATGTGAAAAAGGAGATCCCGATGGGAAGAGGGAGATGGTATACCGGGACCTGCACCGCGCCTCCCGAAAGGCCGCCGAAAACAGCATTCAGCGTATCGCCGAGGAGTCCCAGGTATTTAAACACCACCAGGATTGCAATGTTGTAAATAATACCGGCCAGGAAAATGCCTCTGCGCGGCATTCCGCCGTACCGTTCCATTCCGATGCCGCAGAGCCAGTTGACCGCGACGGAAGCGGCCAGGAGAAGCAGGTACTGCAGCCCGCCGTAGGAATAGAAAACCAGGGAGCAGAAAAGCAGGACCGCATTCTGTGCCAAAACCTTTCCCGTACGGTAGGCAGCAAACCACAGCGCAAGCGTCACCGGCAGGAACAGGAAAAGAAATACAGGGGATGAAAAAACCATACAATACCTCAGTTTCCCCGGGTAGTTTCCGTGATAATGTCCGGATGATCCAGCAGGAAGTCGATAAATCCGAAACTCATGGAGGGGATCGAGCGTTCATTGACCTCCAGCACCACCATATCGATATCCTGCATGAGACCCGCCATCGGCAGTTCTTCAAACTGTTCAAAAGGCAGCTGTTCGGAAAGCTCATTCATATAGAGGACTTTGTTCTGCAGGGCAGCGTTCTTTCCGAAAAAGCCGTTCGGGATCAGGAAAAAGAGGCTCTGCCCCATAAAGCTCCCTCCCTGCAGCAGCACGTCCGGATGGTCGGAATCAGCGTTTAAGACCGTCACCCGGGTATCGTAAAACTCCCCTTCGGCAGGATCAGTCAGGTTCAGCGCGTCATACAGGTCGGCGTCGGGAAATACCGGCGTTTCGGCGGGAACAGCCCGCAGGGAGAGCTCCGGCATAATTCTGCCGCTCTCTTCCGCCAGCCAGCGCCCGAAGGCGTAACCGACCCTGTTTCCCACAGTCACGGACCAGTGATGTCCGGTTGCCGGGAACAGCTGCCCGCAGTCCGCAAGTTCCTCCCTGTGGCCGTCAATCCACGCGATGCTGTCAAAGCAGGGTATTCCGGTCTTTTCCAGCGCTTTCGTGAAAATACGGTAATTTTCCCCGTTTGCCTGCGGATTCGCAACCGGACGCAGATAAGAAGGAATATCCCCCGGGTAATACCGCACCTTTGAGGGTGTCACAAAAAGATAAAGTTCACGGTCCGTCTGCCAGAGAAGATCCCTGAGCCGTATGAGCTTTCCGGCGAGAATTTCCGCCTCCTCCCCGGTGATGGTGTAGGATGCTCCTGCTGCGGAAGCGATTTCCTCCCGGGAAAACAGGTTATCGTTTTCCCCAAGGACAAAACTGTTATTCGGGGAAATGCCTGCGCCCCGGTACAGCGCCTGGTTCCGCAGCCGGATAAAAACTGACCGGCCCGGCAGGTTCTGGTCAAGAAAACCGTCAAACGCGTCCTGGTAAGAACCGTCAAGGACGGATCTTACCGATGCCCTGGGAAATGTCTGCGCTGCCTGCGCCCCGCTCAGGGCATCCCCGGTCCCGCCCATGAGAAAGAGGCCCGGAGACAGCATCATCAGGCAGAGCGCTGCCGGAAATAATATAAGGCGCAGATTCCTTTTCACCGCGGTTTCCTCCCCATAAGCAATTGCCTGCATACACAAAAACAGGCCTGACACTGATGTATCGGCCTGTTTCTCATCATACCCTGAAAACTGCACACCAAATCGATATATAACATCCACCCTGAACCGTCTGGATAAGCCC
>ONXW01000410.1 GCA_900321915.1 uncultured Eubacteriales bacterium | reverse complement strand
GGAAGCATTTCCCAGCTTCTCAGACAGGCCGTTGACAATAACGCTGATATAGCTGTAATACATCCGGTCATTCTTCTGCACGGAATGGTAGCTGTTCAGGACGCTGAAGCAGTCTGTGCCCAGTTCCTCCTCAACCGTGGAAAAATCATAGTGCATCAGCTTCATCAGCACATCAAAATCATGAAGCGCGAAACCGGAAGCGGATCCTTCCGGCATTCCCTTTTTCTCGCTGACCAGCGCCAGCGGGTTCTCGTCGGTCATCAGGCAGAACGTGATGTACCCGTGCCACAGGTTTTTCTCGAACCCGTAGGTGGTTCCCGCCTCCATGATGGCGTGGACCTGGTCAAATGCCCTTGCGCGGAGCTTGTCCTTCTCTTTGCCCGTCATGGCCTTCCCGCCGTTTTTTTCAATCTTCTTGCAGATCGATGCGAGGCCTCTCAGCACCGGATCATCCTTGATTCTCTGGTATACGATAATATTGGAAAGTAAATGATGCATGCGATACCTCCGGAATGTTCGTGATTTATTTTATAAGAATAGCATTATGCACCGGATTTCACAAGTTTCAGGGCGTTTCGTGATATATGGAAAAATAATATCTCGCGCGGAAAACGGAATATCCCGCGAAAAATACCGCCGGACGGACAATCATATCCATCCGGCGGCGCATCTTTACGCTTTTGGAATCAGAATCTGCCCTTCAGGTACCGTATCAGGTACATGACCCCGAGAAGAATAAACAGGTACGCGAGAACCTTAAATACCCCCACATCCAGGAAATGGTCCGCAGCCAGGTACATCAGGCCGCCTCCGCCCCACATGAGGGCATTGGCAAGATTGGAACGGTTATTCATAGCACACTTCCCGCCGGATCACTTTTTCTGCCGCTGCATGATGAATTTCGGGCCTCTCTCCCACTTCCGGAGATTCAGGAACAGCAGGGCTGCCGCAACTGCGATTCCCGCGATATCCGTCACAGATCCGGGCACGAACATGAGCGTGCCCGCCGCGACGAGGATGACGCGCTCCAGGATGTTCAGCTTCCAGAACAGCCACCCCTGGAATCCGCCGGAAATGATGGCGGTTCCGATAAATGCGGAGATAAACACCGACAGTATCTCTATGACACTGCCTTTCATCATCATGGCCGGGCTGTAGCAGAACGCAAAGGGCACCAGGAATCCCGCAAAGCCCAGCTTGCAGGCCTCCACAGCCGTCGTCATCGGGCTTGCCTTCGCGATACCCGCGCCGGCGTACGCTGCCAGGGCAACCGGCGGCGTGATGGCGGAGAGGCAGGCGAAATAGAAAACAAACAGGTGCGAGGTCAGCGGGGTCAGTCCCAGCTTAATCAGGGAAGGCGCGAGGATGGAAGCCGCGATAACGTAAGCCGCTGTCGTGGGAAGTCCCATGCCCAGCACGATACAGGTTACCGCTGTGAATACCAGAGACGGGAACAGCATCCCGTGGGCCATCTGGATCATCATATCACCGAAGATAACGCCGATACCGGTCAAGGATACCATGCCGACAACGATGCCGGCGCAGGCGCATCCGATAACGATGGAGAGCGCGGAGAAACCCGACTTGACCATCGCGGAAGGAATGTCTTTAAAGGTGAACCGTTTCTTTTTGTCAAACAGCATGACAACCGGGACCGCAACCGTCGCCCAGAGGGCGGAATACAGCGGGGACAGCTGGATTCCCAGAAGGGCCACCAGGAGGATGCCGAGGATCAGAAGGTAAATCCATCCGTCCTTCAGGACTTCCTTCGTCTTCGGGATATCGTTCACATCCATCATGGAGATATCGATAAGCTCCGACTGGGTGATAACCGCCACGGCGCATCCCCAGTAATACAGCAGCGCGGGAATCACCGCGGCTATAACGATGGCAATGTACTTCTGTTCCGTGAACGCGACCATCAGGAAGGCGCCGGATCCCATAACCGGGGGAAGGATCTGCCCGCCGGTGGATGCCACCGCCTCAACGCCGCCGGCAAAGGGCGGTTTGTATCCCCTGGACTTCATCAGGGGAATGGTAAATGTTCCCGTTCCGACGACATTTGCCACCGCCGAACCGTTGATGGATCCCATCAGGCCGGACGCCACAACCGCGGAGAGCGCCGGGCCGGACTTGATCTTGCCGGTCAGGGAGATGGCGATATTGTTGATGAAATCAGAGCATCCGGACGCTTCCAGGAAGGAACCGAACATGACGAACATGAAGATAACGGAAGCCGATACGCTCATAGTGGTTCCGAACAGTCCGTCCAGGTCCGTGGCCAGGAACTTGCAGATTTTCTCCAGCGAGTATCCGCGGTGCGCGATGGCCATGGGCAGGTTGGGGCCTGCCAGTGCATACGCCACGAAAATCAGGGACAGGGCCGGCATGATATAGCCCAGTGTGCGGCGCGCGCACTCCAGTACGAGGAGAGAAAGCGCCGCGCCCGCAAAGGTGGCCATCCACGTGGTCTTACTGAGACGTTCCGTCAGGTGATGCACCTCGTCCATCGCCATGTATACGGATACCCAGGCGAGGACAACCAGCGCGGCGTCGATAATGCGGCAAACGATGCGGAATCCCTTATTCCCTGCAAATTTGTCTTTGAAGCAGTGTTTATACAGGGGCTGTGTCAGCAACACAATCGTGAGCGCAAAGGCGAGATGGATGCCTCTCTGTGTGACATAGTCGTACAATCCGTGAAAACCGGTCCAGATATGGAACAATGTCATGCAGAAGGCAAAGATCGCCGCAATTTTGACGAATTTATCCCCCTTGCCCTCTTCCAGGGTTTTCGCTGCGGCAAGCTCACTGTCCAGTGCGGTAATATCTATCTCCTGGACTTCCTCAAGTTTCTTATTCTCCTCCATAAAATATCCTTTCCCCAGACTGATCGTACAGGGGCCGGAGCTGAATGTACCAGCTTCGGCCCCGTTGCCGTCATTTACAGACAGGTGCTCTCCTGATCAATCAGCAGATTACATGGCACCAATCTCTTTATAATAGCGCTCTGCTCCGGGATGAAGCGGAATCGGCATCTGTGTGGCAAGGAAGCTGGGATCGGTCATGTCCTTCAGAAGGGCATTACCTGCTGCCATGTCTTCCGCGCCCTCATTCAGCGCCTTGCAGAGGTCATAGACAAGATCCTCATCCACAGTGTCCTGAACGATGATCAGGCACTTTACGCCGAAGGTCTGGCAGTCATAGTCAACACCGGTATAGGTTCCTGCCGGAATCTTGGTCTTGATGTATGCCGCGTTGTTGCCAAGGATGGCATCAAGCTCTTCATCGGTCAGATCCAGGACACCGATCTCCTTGGTTGCCGCGAGATTCAGCTGGCCGCCGATCGGAAGGCCCGCGAATCCGAATGCCGCATCCAGGATTCCGTCGCCGACAGCGTCAGCGCCGTCGCCAAGACCCAGGTTCTCAAGGCTGGTGTTGTCCTTGGAAATGCCCATAACGTCAAATGCTGCCAGGGAAGCGTTCTCTGTCGCGGAAGATGCCGGTCCGATGGCGACTCTCTTGCCCTGCAGGTCATGCACATACTTAAGTCCGCTGGACTTAAGGGTTACACCGCAGAGAACGGAGGTGTAAACCGCGCCGATAACACGGATATTCTCCAGTTTTCCTACCTCTTCAAACTTGCCGGTTCCGTTGAAACCATTGAGAACGACGTCCGCCGTCGCGACAGCGACATCAACTTCTCCGGAAGCTACGTCCTGCACGTTCTGGAAAGAACCGGTGGATGTCTGGGTATTGCACTTCATACCCTGTACGTTGTTGGTCCATGTCTGGGACACGGCTGCGCCTGCCGGATACATCGAACCGCCGGTATCTGCTGTTCCGAAGGTCCAGATGATGTTGCCGCGGTCTGCTTTCGGGGCTTCCGTCTCAGCAGCCGCCTCGCTGCCTGCAGCAGCTGCTTCGGTCGCGGCCGGGGCCTCTGTCGCTGCCGGCTGGGAAGAACCTCCGCACGCTGTCAGTGTCAGGCCCATGCACAGTGCAAGAATCAGTGACAATGCTTTCTTCATGTTACTCCCTCCTTTTTGGTTGATATATCTCTATGCGGCCTTTCCTGCCCCGGGATGCCCGGAAACGGCAGTTTTGCCGCATTCAGTTCTGTAATAACTTATATTATGTTAAAATTAATTTACATTTAATATATTAGCATAAAAATACACACTCATTTTACTCTCATTGTCCAATATCGTCAACCCTGGATTCCCGTGATACCGCACTAGGATATCACTATGGAAAGTGCCGCGAAACCGCATAATTACTGGAAAAATCGAGTGTTTGAGGTTGTGTTTTGACTAGTTATGTGTTATAATACATAACTAGGAGGATCATACTATGGCGATCATCAAACAGCTCGATAAGCGCAGCGGCATCACTTATGTTTACGAGTCAACATCTTACTGGGACAAGGAAAAACAGCAG
>ONXW01000119.1 GCA_900321915.1 uncultured Eubacteriales bacterium | reverse complement strand
GACGGAACCATCGCTTCCATCACCATCGGCGGTACCGTATCTCCCGCCGGCGGTAACTTCGAGGAGCCGGTTACCCAGGCAACCCTGAAGGTTGTCGGCGCATTCCACGGTCTGGCGAGAGAGCGCTCGGATGCCCGTAAGTATCCCGCCATCCATCCGGTGGATTCCTGGTCAAAGTACAAGGGCGTTGTCGATATGGACCGCGTGAATAAGGCCCGCGGCATGCTGATCCGCAGCACCGAAATCAACCAGATGATGAAGGTCGTCGGTGAGGAGGGTACTTCCAGCGAAGACTATATCATGTACCAGAAGGGAGAACTTCTCGACTCGGTCTTCCTGCAGCAGAACTCGTTCGATCCCATCGACGCGGCCTGCTCGCCGGAAAGACAGCGCAGGGAGTTTGACAGACTTTATGACGCAATGGTGAAGACCTACGATATCACCGACAAGAAAGAAATCAGAGCTTTCTTCAACCAGCTCAGGCAGGAGTTCCTTGACTGGCACGGATTCGAGTTCGAAACACCCGAGTTTGAACAGCATGAACAGAAGATTTCTGATTTCTACATGTCAAAGGCTATTGATTAGGAGGTCTGGACAGTATGCAGAAAGTTTATACAAAGATTGAATCCATTGTCGGTAACGTAGTTACCGTGCGTGCGCCGGGCGTCAGGAACGCCGACCTCGCGCTCGTCGGTGACAGTTACGCGAGTGTTATCAAGCTGGACGGAGACAAGGTTTCCCTCCAGGTCTTTGCCGGAGCCCAGGGCGTAAGCACAACGGACCCGGTTAAGTTCCTGGGAAGGCCCATGATGATCTCCTTCTCGGACCACCTTCTCGGCCGTATCTTTGACGGCGCGGGCGTTCCGAGAGACAACGGCCCCGCCCTCACGGAAAACATGATTCCTATCGGCGGACCGTCCTTCAACCCGGCGAAGCGTATTCTCCCCAAGAGAATGATTCGTACCGGTATCCCGATGATCGACGTGTTTAATACGCTGGTAGAGAGCCAGAAGCTGCCGATTTTCTCCATCTCCGGCGAGCCCTACAACCAGCTGCTGTCGAGAATCGCCATGCAGGCCGAGGTCGATATCATCATCCTCGGAGGCATGGGCCTGAAATATGATGATTACATGGAATTCCGCGATACGCTGGAAAAGGGCGGCGCGATGAGCCACACGGTTATGTTCATCCATACCGCGGCCGATCCTATCGTGGAATGCACGCTGGTGCCGGATATGTCCCTGGCAGTAGCGGAACAGTTTGCCCTTGAAGGCAAGAGGGTGCTGGTCCTTCTGACGGATATGACGAACTTCGCCGATGCCCAGAAGGAAATGGCAATCACGATGGAGCAGGTTCCGTCCAACCGTGGTTACCCCGGAGATCTTTACAGCTGCCTCGCTTCCAGATACGAGAAGGCCGTGGATATCGAAGGCGCGGGTTCCATCACGATTCTCGGCGTTACCACCATGCCGGGCGATGATGTCACCCATCCGGTTCCTGATAATACCGGATATATCACGGAGGGGCAGTATTACCTGAAGTCAGGACATATTGAACCCTTTGGATCCCTTTCCCGTCTGAAACAGAATGTCAACGGCAATACGAGAGATGACCACCGTGCCCTTATGGATGGTATGATTCGTCTGTATGCGCAGTATAAAGAGAGCCTTGAAAAAAAGTCCATGGGCTTCATGATGACCGAGTGGGACGACAAGCTTCTCAAATACGGCGAGCTGTTTGAGTCAAAGATGATGGACCTCAGTGTGAATATCGCACTGGAGGATGCGCTTGACCTGGGATGGGTTATCCTTGCAGACTGCTTTGAACCCAACGAGACCGGCCTTAAGTCGAGTCTGATCAAGGAGAGATGGCCGAATAAAGATGCTTTGCAGTAAAAAGGAGCGTGTCTATGGCTATCAAATTTACCAAGAATGAACTGAAAAAGCAGAAGGACAACCTGAAGCAGTTCGAGCGCTATCTTCCGACGCTGCAGCTCAAGAAGCAGCAGCTGCAGTCTGTTATCATGAAGATCCGAAGTGATCTGGAACAGAAGGAAGCAGAGCGGGTTCAGATGATCGGCGACCTGGATGACTGGGTAGCTGTGTTCGGGGAAAATGAGATTTTCGAGGAGGGACTGAAGCTTGACAAGCTGGTCCAGCCCGACAGAGTGGTCACCAAAGAAGATAATATCGCCGGCGTCACCATTCCCGCTTTTGAAGAACTGACCTTCAAGGATATCGAGTATAACGTAGACGATTATCCGCTGTGGGTTGATACTGCTGTTTTTAAGCTTCGTGAGATTGCCAGACTGGACGCATTGTGCGCGACACTCCGCAGACAGACAGAGCTTCTGGAAGCAGAGCTCCGGACGACTTCCCAGAGGGTTAACCTCTTTGAGAAAGTCAAAATACCTGAGGCAAAGGAGAATATCCGCATTATCCAGGTATTTCTCGGGGATCAGCAGACGGCGGCCGTTGTCAGGGGCAAGATCTCGAAGAAGAAATTAGTGGAGGTATAGCGATGATTGAAAAAATGAAAATGGTTCACATCGTTACGACTGCCTCCGGAAAAGAAGAGATGCTGCAGGGGCTCCGTGATCTCGGGCTCTTGCATATCGCAGAAAAACAAAACGCAGATCGTAATATCAGCGAACAATTCCAGACGCTTTCCAGGACGGCGAACGCCCTGAAGGAATATGCCGACCCGAAAGCAAAAGAAAAAGCGGAAATCCTGAGCGACGAAGAGTTCGCGGAGATGTACCGGGGCGTGCAGGAGGCGCTTGAAAAGAAGGCAGCTCTCACACAGGCCATCGGCGCCGCCAACACAGAGCTCGACAGAATCTCTGCATGGGGTGATTTTTCACCGGAAGAGGTAAAGGAACTCAAAGATGAGGGCTTCGACTTCCACTTCTACAGACTGGGAAGCAAGGAGTACCAGGAGGCCGTAAACGATGAGAATATCCGCCTGCTCCGTCTCGCTTCCGTCGATAAGATGGATACGGTGGCGGTTCTGGGAACACTTCCGCCGAACATTCCGGCAACGGAGTTCATGCTGCCGGAGAAGAGCATCTCTGAGCTGAAAGAGCAGATCGAGACAAGTAAAAAAGAAATTGAAGCATGCGATGAAAAACTCCGCGCGGCCTCGGTTTACGATGAAAGCTTCAACGACCAGATGCTGAAAGTCCGTAACGATATGAACTATTCCGCGGCGAGCGCCACGGCACAGGGGGATGAGGACTTCGTCTGGCTCTCCGGCTATATACCGGAAGCGGACCTTCAGCCGTTCAAGGAGATGGCGGAGGAAAAAGGCTGCGCCTGGGCTGTGGAGGATGTAGCGGACGACGATGAGAAGATTCCGACCAAAGTCCACTACAACAAGGTCTCCGGGCTCATCAAGCCGGTATTTGACATTCTCGGCATTCTGCCGGGATACCGGGAGCAGGATGTTTCCCTGTGGTTCTTCCTGTTCTTCACGCTGTTCTTCGCCATGATCATCGGCGACGGCGGCTACGGCGTGCTGATTCTGCTCGGAACCATCGCACTCACTGTAAAACAGAAGAAAGTCACCAACGTGACCTTCCTTCTCTATGTATTATCTATTGCAACTATTATATGGGGCGCGGTAACCGGAACCTGGTTCGGTATGGAAAGTGTCATGAACATACCGTTCTTTAAGGGCATGGTTATTCCCAGCATAGCAACCTATCCTGAATACTTTGGCCTGACAGCATCCGTTTCCCAGAACGCGATCATGAAGTTCTCCTTCTCGATCGGCGCTATCCAGATGGCACTGGGATCCATCCTGTCGGTCAAAAAGAAGATACCGGAAAAAGATCTTTCCTGGGTCGCCGACATAGGCTGGACGATTGCTATTATAGCGATGTATATGCTTTCGCTGAATCTTGTCATTCATGAGGACATCAACCTGAAACCGGTGTTTGCGCTGATTGGCGTGGCTTTCGCACTGGTGGTGCTGTTCGGCGGAATGTCGCCGGACAAGTCCTTCGGAGATGGTCTCAAGTCAGGACTTGGCGGTGCGTTTACACAGTTTCTGAACACCATCAGCTGTTTCGGAAACGTAATGAGTTACATCCGACTGTTCGCAGTCGGCATGGCGGGCGTGGCCATTTCCCAGAGCTTCAACGGGATTGCGGCAGGCATGCACGGCCCGATGATGATTGTCGGGGTTGTGGTGGTGCTTATCGGCCATGCGCTCAATATCGTAATGTGCTTCTTGTCGGTTGTGGTTCACGGCGTACGACTGAACGTACTGGAATTCTCCGGCCAGGTCGGCCTGGAGTGGACAGGTATCCCGTATGAACCATTTAAGAAGATGTAAAATTAAAAAAGGAGAAATGTTATGAATCTTGCATTTATTGGTATGGCTGCGGCTCTTGGATTATCTGCTGCTGGTTCTGCATTTGGCGCCGGATTCGCCGGCATGTCTTCCGTCGGTGCATGGAAAAAGTGTTACGCTGCAGGAAAGCCTGCTCCCTTCATCATGATCGCTTTTACCGGTGCCCCGCTTACCCAGACCATCTATGGTTTCCTGCTGATGAACTTTATCAGAAGCGCAAATCCTGATGCAGGTATGGCTCTCGGATGCGGAATCTTCGGCGGTATCGCCATCGGCCTCTCCGCACTGTTCCAGGGAAGAATCGCTGCGGCCTCCGCGGATGCGCTGGGTGCAACCGGAAAAGGTACGGCGAACTACTTCATTGTCATCGGTATCGCCGAGACCGTCGCCCTGTTCACACTGGTATTCTGCCTGCTGCTGCTTAACAGCTAAGGGATTTACCGGCAAAATATGAGGAATGTAAAAGAGCTGCCGCACCGTCTGGTGTGAGCAGCTCTTTTTTATGGTTCCCATAATCGGTACCATTCAGTTTTTTGATACTGGGCATTCCCTATTATACGTTGCGAAATTGCCTGTTATATCCTATAATAAAACAATGCGAAGTCAGCTCGTTAAAGCGGAAAAGTCGGCAAAACAGCGATATCGCGTCATTTTTGGGGTATTTATGGCGCGGCGGGTGCGCGGCAGCAATCCCGGCATCGGCATTTCGCAGGGCAGACAGGGCATCAAAATCGAAACAGAGAAGATTGTATCACAAGGAGGCCAGAAAATATGAGTGAATGTTGCTGTGCTAACACAAAAAGCGATCTGTCTCTGCTGGACGATGTAATGGAAAAATACGCATCGGTCGAGGGAAGCCTGATCACCATCCTGCAGCATGCGCAGGAGATCTACGGATACCTTCCGATTGATGTCATCTATTACGTTGCCGGCAGAACAGGTAACTCACCGGCAAAGGTTATGGGGGTTGCAACCTTCTATACCCAGTTCCGGCTGCAGCCGGTCGGAAAACATCTTATTATGTTGTGCAAGGGCACGGCATGTCATGTCAACGGCGCGAACAGCATTGAAAAGGCGATCTGCGAGGAACTCAAGATCAAAGACGGCGGCACTACGGAAGACGGGATGTTTACCCTCAAAACCGTGGCATGTCTCGGCTGCTGTTCACTTTCTCCGGTCATGATGATCGGTGAGGAAACTTACGGATCTCTCACGCCTGCAAAGGCTATCGGGATTCTCGGTGATATTCGGGCAAAGGAGGCGGCACAATGATGAAAGCGATCGTCGGAGAAGGCAGCTGCGGTCTCGCGGCCGGCGCCGGAAAAGTATATGCCGCACTTGAGGCAAGGAACACCGGCAAATATGAGATGGGCGTTACGGGATGTATCGGTATGTGCTTCCTGGAGCCTATTGTAGACATTTATGACGGAAAAGAGCTGAAACAGCGCCTGGTACGCGTGTCGGAAGGGGACGCGGAAGATATCGCCGCCGCTATGGAGAGCGGGGATTTTTC
>ONXW01000342.1 GCA_900321915.1 uncultured Eubacteriales bacterium | reverse complement strand
CCGGAAACACCGGAGACATGGACCGAGATCACCCCGATCATCGCCGCGCCCCGGATCCAGTCCGGCCAGGCAAGACGCGCCTGCGCTGCAGTTTCCGCGGCCGCGGTGCAGACTTCGCCCTGTGCCGCCCCAGTGCTTGTGTTTTTTATCTTCGGATCCATGGTCATGTGGTTTCCCCTGTTTTCTGCAGATACTGATATTTGTTCCCTGTCTATTATAACGGATAGCCCGGAGGAAACAACCGCCGGGGCGAAGGCTTCCGGGCACTTCCGCATATGCTATAATCAATTTCAGACAGTAAATAACTGATCCCGGGAGGATGTTATGGTCGTTAATGTATATGAACAGTATTTCAAAGCAGACGCCGTATTCTCCGGCGTGCAGCGGAAGGGCGCCCTTGTCGTCCTGATCAGCGATTCCGAAGCAGGATGCATCTCTTATAAAGCCGGCGTCGCGTTCTTCCCGCACAGAGACGAAGAAGACTTCGCGGTGTCCTACGACGCGTATTTTGAAGAGGAACTGTACAGTGGGAAGGGAAGAAGATCGAAGAAAAAAGAAGCGGAGTATCTGGAAGGATTTCGGGAAACCATCGACCGGATCGCCGCGGCAAACAATGCTTCCGTGATCTGGAGCGAACCGCTGAGAGAAGAAAGAAGAGGGTAACAGAAGAAGAGGCTGACAGGAGGGGTATATGGCATTCGAACTGAGGAAATACACTGCGCCGGATCTTTCACAGGAACCTTTTGTTTCCGCGCCGGAGGCAGTGATCCGGGAGGCGCCGAAGGACGCGGTGGCCCCGGAACAGTATCACGCAATGAGCATATATCCTGAGTATTTCAAGATCGGGGGACGGTGGCTCCTGGCGGAAGAAAGCAGAATGGACTGTGTTCCTGTCTATGAGGACGGGGCCGTCCGGGTCCGGGAGTTCCGCCTTCTGAAAAAGGGCGACAAGGTCATTTGCGGGCGGACAGAGAACTGTGAGGAGGGGATCTATGTCTATCCCTTTGGCTTTGAAGAGCCGGGCCGCAGTTATGAGACCTTCGCTTTCCGGCAGGGACGTTCCAGGGAGACGGCGTTCTCCAGGGATTACGATGACATCTATAATCTGCTGCGCTACGAAAAGGAGCATGGATATATCCTCTGGGTCATGGGCCCGGCATTTTCCTTCGACTATGACGCCCGGGAAGCATTTTCCCGCATCATCGCCGGCGGATACGCCCAGGCGGTGCTGGCGGGGAATGCGCTGGCGACGCATGATCTGGAAGGCGCATATCTTAAGACCGCGCTGGGACAGAATATCTATACCCAGGAAAATCAGCCCAACGGCCATTACAATCATCTGGATACCATCAACCGCGTGAAATTCCACGGTTCCATTCCTGCGTTTATTGAAGCGGAGCACATCGACAACGGCATCATTTACAATCTTGAAAAATACCATGTGCCTTACGTTCTGGCAGGCTCGATCCGGGACGACGGACCGCTGCCGCCGGTCTTCGGAAATGTTTACGAGGCCCAGGACGCGATGCGTGCCTGTGTCAGGAAGGCGACGACGGTGATCTGCATGGCGACGATGCTTCACACCATCGCCACCGGCAACATGACGCCTTCTTACCGCGTGCTGCCGGACGGAACGGTCCGTCAGGTCTATTTCTACTGTGTCGATATTTCCGAGTTTATGGTGAACAAGCTGGCCGACCGGGGAAGTCTTTCCTCCCATGGGATCGTGACCAACGTGCAGGATTTTATTGTTAATGTCGCGAAAGGACTGGGACTTGTATGAAACGCTGGGTATGGGTTCTGCCTCTGCTTTGCATGCTGACGGTGATTTTGGCCTTTGCAGGATGCCGGGATACATATGGCGCGGAAGCGTGCCTTTCCTGTGAGACCTTCCCGCTGGAAAGGAATGGCATTTCGCTGCACCTGGACCGCGTAAAAACAGAAAATACCGCCCCGGCCGGACAGATCCTGCTGGTCCATGGATCGACCTATTCTTCCCATGAATTTGATATTGACTATCAGGATTACAGCCTGGTGCGGAGACTCGCCGGGGAGGGATATGCCGTATGGAGGATCGATATCGCGGGTTACGGGCAGTCCGGACCGGTGGAGGACGGGTTTATGCCGGATACCGCATATGCGGCTGAAGACATCAATGCAGCGGTGGAGGAGATCGTTAAGATCAGCGGACAGAGCAGGATCGATGTGCTTGGATGGAGCTGGGGCACCATGACAGCCGGCCGCTTCGCTGCGGAGCATCCGGAGCATCTCGGGAAACTGATCCTGTATGCCCCGATCCTGTCGGGACTGGG
>ONXW01000138.1 GCA_900321915.1 uncultured Eubacteriales bacterium | reverse complement strand
GTGCCGGGTTTCATGTCATATCCGGCGTAGATAATCCCGCTTCCGCTGCGGGAAATGCCGGACATGACATCATTTTCCTTTTCCAGCACAGTCACGGAAAGATTGTACCTGCGCAGGGACCGGGCGAGAAAGCTTCCGAGGAGTCCGGCACCGATGATGATGACATCGCTGAAGGCCCCTTCTTCCGGGGCAATGGTCTGGCTGCGCGTCATGTGAAATGCTCCCGCACGGTTCCCGGGTTCTTCAGTTCATACCCGCCCAGGGCATCCAGCCGGTTCCGGAATTCTTTTCCCTGCAGGATGGAGATCAGCTTCTGTACCAGCGGCGTATCCCACACAGTGTCCGGAATAAGCAGATCATACTGCTCCATGCAGATGGGAAGGAAGTCCAGGTCGTAAAGTCCGGCGGCGGAATAGATGCCCATGCCGGCATCCGCGGTGCCGGAAGCTATCTGGGCCGCCACGGAGGTATGGGTGAATTCCTCCCTGTCATACCCGTAGATCCTGTCTGTGGGAATATTTCCCTTTTTGCAGAGATAATCAATGAGAATGCGGGTTCCGGACCCCTTCTGGCGGTTGACATAGCGCACCCCGTCTTTTGTGAGGTCGGGAATGCCGGTGATATTCATTGGATTCCCCTTCTGCAGCATCAGGCCCTGGGTCCGTCCGACGCATTCCACCAGGCGGACGCCGCCCTTTGGGAAATACCTGTGGATAAAGGCGGTATTGTAGACGCCGTCGCTCTCATTCAGGAGATGTACCCCCGCGATATGGGTTTCCCCGCGCCGGACAGCCATGATGCCGCCCATGGAACCGACGTGGGTGGAGCTCATATAGCAGGAAGGATCCGAGCGGTGCAGGAGATCTGCCACTTCATCCAGCAGCGGATCATGGCTCCCGATGGCGACCAGGGTATGGTCAAGTTCCGCGGGATCCCTGAGGAGCCTTACGGAGACGGTGCTTCCCGCCTCGAAGCCCTCAACCCCCTGGGGGATTTCCACTATGCCGTCCGCCTTCATGAAGGAGGAGACAACGCCGCTGCCGCGGGAGAGCGGGGAGGCCATCATTTTATCGCCGACGCGGCCCATGCGCACCCGGACATATTCCCGGTATTTCAGGCCGGAGACCACATTCTTCGAGAGGATCGCTTCGCAGGAGATACCGGGCCTGTTTTCCCTGTGGAACCATTCGTCAAGCAGGGGCTTTACAAGCTCTTCCAGGACAATGATGCCGGAGACAGGATAGCCGGGCACGCCGAGTACGGGCTTTCTGCCGCTGTACCCGAGAATGGCGGGCTTTCCGGGCTTGATGGCAAGTCCGTGGTACAGCACCGTGCCGACGCTGCCGATGACCTCCGCGGAGAAATCTTCCCTGCCGGCGGAAGAACCGGCGTTCAGGAGGACAATATCGCATTCCTCCAGAGCGCTTCTAACGGCTTCCTCTATGGCGTTCCGGTTATCACGGATGATAGGCCAGGTTTTCGGAACAGCGCCCCACTTCTCCAGCATGGCGGAAAAGATGGAGGAGTTGAATTCAAGGATATCTCCCCGTTTCGGGTCCGATGTGGGAGGGACGATCTCATCCCCTGTCGGGATGATGGCCGCCACGGGCTTCCTGAGGACGGATACGGAGGTGATGCCTCCGGCGATCATAGCGCCGATGGCGGAGGGGGAAATCTCTGTGAAGGAGGGAAGGATCATTTCCCCGGCACAGATATCCTCGCCGATCTGGCGGATATGCTGCCAGGGGGCAGCGGGTGCGTACAGGCGGACGCTGCCGTCCTCCTGCCGGATCACATCCTCAATCATAATGACGGCGTCGCATTCCTCCGGCACCGGGTCACCGGTGTCCACCACCGTGAACTGCTCCGGGCGGAGCGTTATGGGGGAGGTCTCCCCGGCGCCGAAGGTAAGGCTGGCCTTCAGGGCGATCCCGTCCATGGCGCTGGCGGGATAGTGGGGGGCACAGATTGCGGCGTACACCGGGCCTGCGGTGATCCTTCCGCAGGAGGTGCCTGTGGGAACAGTCTCAGAATCCGCCCGGAAGCCCTGCTTCAGGAGGGTCCCGCAGTATTCGCTGCGGGCATTGTCCAGGGGGACATTGGTCAGATATTCAAATGGCATAAAAGCCTCCTCTCTCAGATCTGGTAGACTGCAGCATCCACGACAGCGCCTGCCGGCAGGCCTTCGCAGTCCCTGTCTATGGTAATGAATCCGTCGGAACCCGCCAGGGCGGAAACCAGGCCGGATTTGGTGCGCAGGGGCCGGGCGAGAAGACGGGATCCGTCTCTGGTAAGCTTTACGCCCAGCGCCTCGCTTCTTCCATGATTGGCGCTTACAGCTTCTGTCAGCACTGCCGGTGTCGTAAAGGTGTCGTATTCTGTTCCGGAAAGCCTGGCGATGGCAGCCCGGACAAAGAGCCTTGTTATGAAAAACGCGGCGACCGGGTGTCCCGGAAGGCCGAAGACAGGCTTATTCCCCGCACACCCCAGAATGGTGGGCTTGCCGGGTTTCATGGCGATGCCGTGCAGGAGAATCCTGCCCTGCTGTTCGATGACCTGTGCGGCTACGTCCCTCGCTCCCACGGAGCTGCCGCCGGAGATGAGGACCAGGTCGCAGGCGGCAATGGCTTCCTCCAGCGTCCGGGAGAGCTTTGCGGAATCATCGGTAATAATTCCGAAGACCCTGGTCCGGGCGCCCATCTCCCGGCAGAGGCTGTCCAGCATCTGCGTGTTGATATCACGGATCTGTCCCGGTTTCGGGACGGCTTCGGGAGGAACCAGCTCATCGCCGGTGGAAATGATGCCGACAAGGGGTTTCTTCCGCACCGTCACGGAAAGGATTCCCAGGGAAGCCAGCGCCCCGATGTCGGGGATTCCGAGTTTCCGTCCGGCGGGAAGGACGGCCTTTCCCGGCACCAGGTCTTCCCCCTTCCTTATCATGTTCAGACCCGGGGAGGCCGGCTTCAGGACGCCCATGGTGCCGTCACCGTAATCCTCCGTGTATTCCACCATGACGACCGCGTCGGCGCCGGGCGGCAGCGCGCCGCCGGTGGGGACAGCGTAACAGCGGCCGGGGAGAATGGGGACATCCGCGGACTCCCCCATCCGGATCTCCCCCGCCACCGTAAGGAGGGCCGGGATGGAATCGGAGCAGCCGAAGGTATCGGAAGCGATAACGGCATAGCCGTCAACAGTGGAGCGGGAAAAACCCGGCACATATTCCTCCGAGAGAATGGGGTCGGCCAGAATGCGGCCGCAGCATTCGGAGAGACGGACGGATTCTGTTCCCGTGAGGGGATGAAATTCAGTCCGTATGATGGAAAAAACTTCTTCAGGGGTTCTGACAGTAAACATAGAAAGTACTCCTAAAACAAAATTTCATTACCATGAAAAGAATATACCGCTATGGTAAAAATTATGTGAAAAATTCTTGTTCCTTTTTGGAATATGTGAAATTGTTCTTTGCAGAAGGAAAAGCAGACTGTGGCGGTGGGTATTGTGTCCATCTGTTGTGTGTGCTATAATAGTATAGCACGCATATTTCCCGGGTGAAAGAGGGGAAGATACGTGCATCAGCTGAGCACATGCGAAGAAATGAGGCTTATGCCATTACTTCTGCTACGAATTCAGTTTCCTGCCTGGTGGACGAGCCCGGAAGGAATCCGTGAATCGCAGTTTTTTTTTGTGTACACAGATTTCGCCGGTGCTCTGTTTTTTTATTTCATTCAATGTTAAAGGGAGGCAGGAAATGAAAAAGAGAATTGTTGTGACGATCGCAGCACTCATGGTATCCGGCGTACTCGGCGCATGCAGCCAGAGCAAGCCCGCGGAGACCACCGCGGCGCCGACCGAGGCGGCGACGGAAGCCGCAGCCGAGACGGAAGCGGCAGCTGAGACAGAAGTGGAAGAGACTGAGGCGGCCGAGACAGAGGCAGCCGCGGAAGTGGACCTCACTATCCTGAAGGAAGCGGACGACAGCATGAAGAATACCTACACGCTGCTGGCCGTGAACCCGGACGCACCGTTTGCGGATGAAAACGGCGCGGAGGTAACCGATGTTGCCATCAATACGGCGGGCGCGGATGCCCTGATCGAATTCTTCCTCACGGAAGAGGGTATGTCCATGGCTGCGGACTTCGGACAGGAAGAATACGGCGACAGCCTGTTCTATGCTCTTGAGGATGCACCGTCCTATGACGGGGAGATTGCGGAAGCGACAGAGGAGACAAAGGTTATCCGCCTGTCCACCACCACATCCGTGAACGATTCCGGACTGCTGGGCGCGCTTCTGCCGGTATTTGAAGAGAAGTACGGCTACACTGTGGAAGTGCAGTCCGCCGGAACCGGCAAGGCCATTGCCGCGGCTCAGTACGGCAACGCTGACCTTATCCTCGTACACGCGAAAGCGAAGGAAGAGGAGTTCGTGGAGAAGGGCTTTGCCCGTGTCCTGGACGGATTTGATTCGGAACGCCTCAGCTTCCTCTATAACTTCTTCGTCCTGTGCGGACCCTCCGATGACCCGGCAGGCGTGGCTGACGCCGCCACCGCGAAGGATGCCTTTGCAGCCATCGCGGAAGGAAAGTATCCCTTCGTTTCCAGGGGAGACGGTTCCGGAACCCACACCAAAGAGCTTTCTCTGTGGCCGGAGGATCTTGGGATCACGGAAGAAGCCGAGTCCTTTGCGGATTACACTGACTGGTATACCTCCGCAAACGCCGGAATGGGCGCCAGCCTTGTGATGGCGGAAGAGATGCACGCCTATATTCTCACAGATAAGGCGACTTTCCTTACCTTTGTGAAGAACCAGGGCGTCATGAACTGAGAATAAACCGGGAATAAACAGAAACATCTGATGGGAGAGATAACATGCGGACGGCGGTGGTAAAGGCAATCGCCCTGATTCTTTCAGGCGACAGGGAGCTGGTCAATATTCTCATGGTGACGGCCAGGATGAGTATCAGCAGCTCTCTCATTGCCCTTATCATCGGCGTTCCCCTGGGAATCCTGCTGGGCGCAGTCAGGTTCCGGGGAAGATCTGTCCTGATTATTGCAGACCGGACACTGATGGGTATGCCGCCCGTAGTGTGCGGTCTGCTGTTTTATATGCTGTTTTCCGGCGTAGGCCCGTTCCGCCATCTGAAGCTCCTGTTTACGGTGCCCCTGATGATACTGGCCCAGGTGGTTCTTATCACCCCCCTTGTCATCGGGAATATGGAGAATTACGTGTCCGGCATCGCGGAACCCGTGAAGGAGACGGCCAGGGGGCTCGGCCTTAGCGGCTGGAAGGTTCTGAAGCTTCTGGTAAATGAGTGCGCCTACGTCATCTGCTCCACCTACCTGCTGGCATTTTCCAGGGCTATCGCGGAAGTCGGGGCCATTTCCATGGTGGGCGGCGCCATCGCGTGGAAGACCAATGTCATGACCACCGCGATCATGCAGTACACAAACCGGGGAAACTTTACCCTGGGCGTGGCGCTGGGCCTGATCCTCATGGCACTGTCGCTGCTGGTCAATATCATGGTTACCGTTCTGCAGAGGGTGATTGCGCGATGAAGATTAAAGCTGTGTCAAAAACATACGGGGACAGGTGCGTTCTGCAGATGCCGGAGACCGGGCTTTCGGAGAATACCGTCCACGTCGTCCTGGGAGCCAACGGCAGCGGGAAATCCACCTGGGCGAAGATCCTGGGGGGGATTATCCGGCCGGACGGGAACGGGAATCCCTTCGCGGCGCCGGTACGGGTAGGGTACATGCCGCAGAAACCATTTGCGTTCCGCATGAGTACGGAACAGAATCTCAGGATTGCGGCGAATGACAGAAAGAGGGAGGAAGCCCTGCTTTCCATGCTTCGCCTGGAATCGCTGAGAAAGGCGGGGGCCCACCGGCTTTCGGGAGGGGAAACGGCCCGCATGGCGCTGGCGAGAATCCTGATGAAACGGTTTGACCTCCTGATTCTGGACGAACCCTGCGCCGCGATGGACATGGAATCCACCATCCTTGCGGAACAGGCGGTTCTCCGGTACCGGGAGGAGACGGGCGCGGCGATACTCCTGATCACCCACAGTATCCGCCAGGCGGAGCGGATGGGGGACAGGCTCCTCTTTCTGAAGGAGGGAAAGCTTGCGGAATCCGGGGACTGCAGGAAATGCTTTTCCTCGCCCGCAACGGCAGAGCTGAGAACATTTCTGGATTTCTACGGGGGAAACGCATATTCCAAAACGGAATAAGCCAGAAAAGCCATCGATTGATGGCTTTTTTTATTTTTGATATACTGATAGTGCTGTTTTAAGAAAATCAGTTCCAGGAAGAGGAGGAAAGGCTCCATGAAACGCCTTGAGAAAAATGAGGCTCTCTGCATAGGCTGCCACAGCTGCGAAGCGGCCTGCGCGAAAGCTTATTACAAAACAGAAGACCCGTCTTTTGCCTGTATCCGGGTGGAAGAGCTGGAAGAAAACGGTGAAACCCGAAGGGTGATCCATATTTGCAATCAGTGCGGAAAGTGTTCCGAGGTCTGCAACACCTGTGTAATTAAACCCAATCCGAAGGGCGTTTACATGCTGCAGAAGAAGGAGTGCGTCGGCTGCCTGATGTGCGTCGGATTCTGTCCCGAACAGGTCATGGTGCAGAGCGATGACAGGCTGGAACCCAGCAAATGTACCGCCTGCGGAATCTGCGCGAAAGCATGTCCCACCGGCGCAATCTATATCGTGGAAGACTGAGAAAGGAGAAAGACTATGATTAACATCTGCAGCGTTGCCCGCTATAACGCCCCGGCAGCGGAAGAACTTGAGGAGATGCGGAAGAATCATGTGGTGCTTCGCTCCTTTGACTATGAGCGCACCCCGATCCTGCGCGGCTATACTGACAAGATTCTGACCGTGGATGTGGGGACAAAGGAAGCGGCCATCGCGGGTATTCCGCAGGAAGTGAAAGAGAAGTTTGTCGGCGGAAAGGGATACTGCCTCCGCTATCTTTGGGACGCCGTGACGCCGGAGACCCGCTGGGATTCCCCGGAGAACGAGATTGTCATGTCCCCCGGCCCCATCGCCGGCATTACCCAGTACGGAGGAACCGGCAAGACCCTGATCTGCACCATCTCCCCCCTGACGGATATTCCGATTGACTCCAATGTCGGCGGATTTTTCGGTCCGTACCTGAAGTTTGCCGGATTTGACGCCCTGGAAATCAAGGGAAAATCCGAGAAGGATATCATCATTGTTATCGACGCCACAAAGGGCACCATCTCCTTTGAGGAAGCTCCGCTGGAGCACTTCGACGCCCACGTGCTCTGCGAGGAGCTGACAGCCCTCTACGCGGACAATGAGAATGACAAGAAGAATATCGCGGTTGCCTGCGCCGGTTCCGCGGCGGACCACTGCAATATCGGCATGCTGAACTTTTCCTTCTATGACCCGCGGCGCGGCGTGACCCGCCTGAAACAGGCCGGAAGGGGCGGAATCGGGAGAGTGTTCCGCGACAAGAAGATTAAGGCACTGGTGTGCAAGATTGACGGCGTCAAGGCAAACCTGAACAATGCCGCCGATTTCGGCCTCCTGAACAGGACAGGCCTGAGATTCCACCGCGAGGTGGCGAATAACGACAGCAAACAGAACGACATGCGCGGTGTGGGAACAGCATACTCCCTGCGCACGCTGGCGGATTATGACATTGTGCCCACCCACAACTTCAAGTTCGGCGACGCCCCGGGAATCGATGAGATGACCGCCGCCGTGTTCAAGTCCGACTGGCTTACCCAGGGGGCTGCCGACGGCTGCTGGTACGGCTGCTCGATGGCCTGCGCCAAGGCGTCCGACCACTTCCTGCTGAAGACCGGCCCCTACAAGGGACAGCGCGTGTGCGTGGACGGTCCCGAGTATGAGAGCGCGGCGGGTCTGGGACCCAGCTGCGGAATCTATAACCCGCAGGAAGTGCTGGAGATCAATTTCTACTGTGATACCTACGGCCTGGATACCATCTCCTACGGTACCATGACGGCGTTCCTGATGGAGTGCTATGAGCGGGGAATCCTGAACAAGGAGAGAACCGGCGGACTGGACCTTACCTGGGGCAATGCGGCGGACGACCTGGAGATGATGCACCGGATGTCCCGCGGCGAAGGATTCGGCAAGATTGCCGGCCTCGGCATTCACAAGCAGAAGGAATACTTCGCGAAGATGGGCTGGGGCGACATCAATGAGATGAATGACTTCGGCATGGAGCAGAAGGGACTGGAATACTCCGAATATTCCGCAAAAGAATCCCTGGCGCAGCAGGGCGGCTACGGCCTGACCAACAAAGGGCCGCAGCACGATGAAGCGTGGCTGATCTTCATGGACCAGGTCAACAACCAGATCCCGACCTTTGAGGACAAGGCGGAAGCGCTGTATTTCTATCCGATGTTCCGCACCTGGTTTGGCCTGATGGGGCTGTGCAAGCTGCCCTGGAATGATATTGTTCCGGCGGACAACGCCCTGACCGACGACCCGAAGATGGTGCCGGAGCACGTGGAGAACTACCTGAATCTCTACTACGGCGTGACCGGGAACAAACTGGATATCCCCGGCATGATCAGGCAGTCGGAGCGGGTTTACAATTTCCAGAGAATTTTCAATATCCGCATGGGCAAAGGTCTCCGCGCCAATGACGCGATCCCCTACAGGAGCGCGGGCCCGGTGTTTGAGGACGAGTACCTCTGGAGAGAGGATCGCTATGACCGGCAGCTGGTGGAGCTTGCGGGCTATTCCGAGGAAGAAGTGAAGAAGATGTCCCTGCAGGAGAGGATTGCGGCTACCAGGAAGTACCGCGAGGCCCAGTACCAGACGCTTATCGACGCGGTATATCCGAAGCGCGGCTGGACGATGAACGGCGTGCCTACCATAGAGCACCTGAAGGAGCTCGGCATGGATCTTCCGGAGCTGATCGAGGTTGTAAAGCCCCTGCTGGAGAAGGAGGAGGCATAAGCCTATGACGCTGAATCACCGGGAATACAAAAGCTTCCGGGAAGGGCTCACTATCCGGGATATCATAGAAGAAAACCGATTTACCTGGCCCAAGCTGGTAGTAAAGCTGAATGGGAAAGTTATCTGGCCGGAGGATTATGACACCACCGGTGTTTCCGAAACCGATGACCTGGAGGTGATTCACCTCCTGGGCGGCGGCTGACGGCAGGCCGCGCGGGGCGTAAGAAGCCCCGCAGGCGGGCTGTGACAATAAAAAAGGCGGACAGCAGGAATAACTGCTGTCCGTCTTTTTTTCCGTGCCGGGGCTTGAAT
>ONXW01000127.1 GCA_900321915.1 uncultured Eubacteriales bacterium | reverse complement strand
AGATAATCCTCATCGATGGTCGCCATGCCGCGGATACCCTTTCCGCCGCGGTTCTGGCTCTTGAAGTTGTCGGAGGACATCCTCTTGATATAGCCGAGATGCGTCATGGTGATGACCACGTCGTCATCCGGGATCATATCCTCCTCGTCGATTTCATTCTCATCCCAGCCGATCCGGGTCCTGCGCTCATCGCCGTATTTCTCCCGCACCTCGAGGATCTCCGTGCGGATCACGCCGAGAAGGAGCTTCTCGTCCCCGAGGATCGCCCTCCACTCGGCTATCTTTCTCTCCAGCTCCTGATACTCGGCCAGGAGCTTTTCCCGCTCCAGACCTGTCAGGGCGCGCAGACGCATGTCCACGATGGCCTGGGCCTGGGCTTCGGAAAATCCGAACGCCTCGATCAGGTTTGCCTTGGCCTCGCCCACATTTGCGGCAGCGCGGATAATCCGGATAACCTCGTCGATGACATCCAGGGCCTTCAGCAGGCCTTCCAGGATGTGGGCCCTCTCTTCGGCCTTGTTGAGGTCGTATTTTGTCCTCCGGGTGACCACTTCCTCCTGGTGGCGCAGGTAATACTGCAGCATTTCCAGGAGATTCATGATCCGCGGCTCATTGTTGACCAGGGCCAGCATGATCACGCCGAAGGTATCCTGCATCTGGGTGTGCCGGAGAAGCTGGTTCAGGACCACGTTCGCGTTCACGTCCCGGCGCAGCTCGATATTTATCCGCATTCCCTCGCGGTTGGATTCATCCCTGAGAAGGGTGATGCCGTCGATTCTCTTTTCCTTGACGAGGTTCGCGATCTTCTCGATCAGCCTCGCCTTGTTGACCATATAGGGAAGTTCCGTCACGAGAATCCTGTTTTTCCCGTTGGGGAGCGTCTCGATGGTGTACTCCGCCCTGACCCGCAGCTTGCCGCGGCCGGTGCGGTAGGCTTCCTCGATGCCGCTGCGCCCGATGATCGTGGCGCCAGTGGGGAAATCCGGGCCCTTCACGATCTCCATGACCTCTTCCAGTTCCGTGTCCCGGTTCTCCTCAACGCGGTTGTCAATGATCTTCACGATGGCGTCAATGACTTCCCTGAGGTTATGGGGCGGGATATTTGTGGCCATGCCGACGGCAATGCCCGTGGCGCCGTTGACCAGGAGGTTCGGAAAACGCGCCGGCAGAACTACAGGCTCTTTCTCCGTCTCGTCGAAGTTCGGAACAAAATCCACCGTATCCTTGTTGATATCCGCGAGAA
Organism: uncultured Eubacteriales bacterium; assembly: GCA_900321915.1. Classification (GTDB taxonomy): domain Bacteria; phylum Bacillota; class Clostridia; order Lachnospirales; family Lachnospiraceae; genus Clostridium_R. The sequence continues at coordinate 2,852 of ONXW01000127.1, read as the reverse complement.
GCTCCATGGATATTTTAGAAAGGCGGGCTTCCGTATAACGCATGGCAGCCGCGCCGTCGCCGTCCACGGAGCCGAAGTTCCCGTGACCGTCCACCAGGGGATACCGCTCGTTCCATTTCTGTGCCATGTAAACCAGGGAACCGTAGATGGAGCTGTCCCCGTGGGGGTGGTATTTACCCATGGTGTCGCCGACGATACGCGCAGACTTCCTGTGCGGCTTGTCGGGACCGTTGTTCAGCTCGATCATGGAGTAGAGAACTCTTCTCTGCACCGGCTTTAAGCCGTCCCTGACGTCGGGAAGGGCTCTCGACGCGATGACGCTCATCGCGTAGTCGATGTAGGAGTTCTCCATCGTCTTTTTCAGATCGACTTCCTGGATCTTATCAAATACATTAGGTTCCATAGAATCCTCCGTTTGTCATGCCCGGAAAATGGTTCCGAAAGCCGCCTAGATGTCCAGATTGCGCACGTACTTCGCGTTCGCCTCGATAAATTCCCTTCTCGGTTCCACCTGGTCCCCCATCAGAGTGGAGAATGTCAGGTCAATTTCTGAGATGGCTTCCTCATCCATCTGCACCTGCAGGAGAATGCGCCGCTCCGGATCCATCGTAGTCTCCCCGAGCTGCTCGGCGTCCATCTCACCCAGTCCTTTATACCGCTGGATTTTATTGTTGTTGTCGCGCCCGATCTCCGTCAGGATGCTGTTCAGCTCCTCATCGCTGTAGGCGTACCAGATCTTCTTGTTCTTCTCCACCTTGTAGAGGGGCGGCTGCGCCAGGTAGACGTGGCCGGTGCGGATAAGGTCAGGCATGAACCGGTAGATAAATGTCAGCATCAGCGTCGCGATGTGGGCGCCGTCCACATCGGCATCCGTCATGATGATAATCTTGTCATAGCGGAGCTTGGAAATATCGAAATCATCGTGGATTCCCGTGCCGAAGGCCGTGATCATGGCGCGGATCTCGGCGTTGCCGTAAATCCGGTCAAGCCTTGCCTTCTCCACATTCAGGATCTTCCCGCGCAGCGGAAGAATCGCCTGCGTGGCCTTATTTCTCGCGTCTTTCGCGGAACCGCCGGCGGAATCTCCCTCCACGATGAAGATCTCGCAGTTGGAAGGATCCCTGTCAGAGCAGTCAGCGAGCTTTCCGGGAAGAGAGAGGCCGTCCAGCGCGGACTTCCTCCTCGTCATCTCCCTGGCCTTCCTCGCCGCCTCCCTGGCCCTGCTGGAGAGAATCGACTTGTCGCAGATGATCTTCGCCACATTGGGATTCTGCTCCAGGAAATAGGTCAGCTGTTCGGACACGATGGACTCCACGGCTGTCTTTGCCTTGCTGTTTCCCAGCTTCTGCTTGGTCTGGCCCTCAAACTGCGGATCCTCAATCTTGATGCTGATGATGGCAGTCATTCCCTCCCGGATATCCTCCCCGGTCAGGGCCGGCTCGCTGTCCTTCAGGAGCTTGTTTGACCTGGCATAATCGTTGAATGTCTTCGTCAGGGCGCTCTTAAAGCCGGAGAGGTGCATGCCGCCCTCCGGTGTGTTGATATTGTTGACAAATGTGTAGATATTCTCCGTGTAGGAATCGTTGTGCTGCATCGCAACCTCAACCATAACCTTGTCACGGACGCCCTCGCAGTAGATGATCTGCTCGTAGAGGGGCTGGGTGCTCCGGTTCAGGTACTGCACGAACTCCCGGATTCCACCCTCATAGTGGAATGTGGACTCATGCTTCTCTTCCCTGTCGTCCCGGAGAATAATCTTCAGGTTCTTTGTCAGGAACGCCGTCTCCCTGAGGCGGGTTTTCAGCGTATTGTAGTCATAGACGGTATTCTCAAATACCTCCTTGTCCGGGAGGAACGTCACCGTAGTCCCGTGCTCGGAGGGATCGCAGGTTCCCGTCTCCTTTACCGGATACATGGTTTTTCCGCGCTCATAGCGCTGTCTGTAGACCTTGCCGTCCCTTCTTATCTCGACTTCAAGCCACTCCGAAAGGGCGTTGACGACAGACGCGCCCACGCCGTGCAGTCCGCCGGATACCTTGTATCCGCCGCCGCCGAACTTTCCGCCCGCGTGAAGGATGGTAAATACAACCTCCACCGCGGGGATACCCGCTTTTTTCTGGATATCCACGGGAATGCCGCGGCCGTCGTCGACCACGGTGACGGAATTATCCGGATTAACCGTAACCTCTATCGTATCACAGAAACCGGCGAGCGCCTCATCCACCGCATTGTCCACAATCTCATAGACAAGATGGTGGAGTCCCCGCAGGGAAGTGCTGCCGATATACATTCCCGGCCGCTTTCTCACCGCCTCAAGGCCTTCCAGAATCTGTATCTGATCCGCATTGTACTCAGAACCCATGGTGCCGATTCCTCCTGTCCTTTTAACTCACTATACCGCCGTTTACCCGGAATAACCTGTCTATGTGGAAGGAATGACTCACAAAATCATCCAGTCCCGTGCAGGTGATAAATGCCTGCAGCCCGGAAAGTATCCCCAGAAGGTTTTCCTGGCGTCCGGAATCCAGCTCCGAGAGCACGTCGTCGAGAAGAAGCACGGGGCTCTCCCCCGTCTTGTTCTTCACAAGGGCGATCTCCGCCAGCTTCAGGGAAAGCGCGGCCGTTCGCTGCTGTCCCTGGGAACCGTATTTCCGGATATTGATATCATTTACAATAAAACCGACGTCATCCCGGTGGGGACCCGTCATGGTTGTCTTCATCTTTTTGTCTGTTTCCCGGTCCCGGAGAAGACAGTCTGTAAAATGCTCCTCCTCCGTATCCGGTTCATAGGAGAGGATAAGCTCCTCCCTGCCGCCGGAAAGCCCTGTGTGGATATCCCGGATAATCTCATT
>ONXW01000390.1 GCA_900321915.1 uncultured Eubacteriales bacterium | reverse complement strand
CTGCGCGTGGACGCCGTGGCTTCCATGCTCTACCTGGACTACGGCCGCCGGGACGGCCAGTGGGTCGCCAACAAGTACGGCGGCAATGAGAACCTGGAGGCCATCGAGTTCTTCAAGCACCTGAATTCCCTGATCCGGGGCCGCAAGGACGGAACCTTCATCATCGCCGAGGAGTCCACCGCATGGCCGAAGATCACCGCCGCGCCGGAGGATGACGGCCTTGGCTTCACCTTCAAGTGGAACATGGGATGGATGCACGACTTCCTGGAATACATGAAGCTCGACCCCTATTTCCGGAAGTTCAACCACAATAAGATGACCTTCAGCATCTCCTACATGACCAGCGAAAACTACATCCTGGTTCTGTCCCACGATGAGGTTGTCCACCTGAAGTGTTCCATGATCAACAAGATGCCGGGCATCTATGAGGATAAATTCGCCAACCTGAAGGCGGGATATGCCTTTATGCTGGGCCATCCCGGCAAGAAGCTTCTCTTCATGGGACAGGATTTCGCCCAGTGGCATGAGTGGGACGAGAAGGTTTCCCTCGACTGGCACCTGACCGAAGAGCCGCTGCACAAGGATCTCCAGAATTTCGTCGCCGGACTGCTCCACCTCTATAAGAAGTACCCGGCCCTCTACTCTCTGGACAATGACTACAACGGCTTCGAGTGGATCAATGCCGACGACGGCGACCGCAGCATCTTCTCCTTCATCCGCAAGGATGAGACCGGAAAGAAGAACCTGCTGTTCGTCATCAACTTCACCCCGATGGACCGCCCGGATTACAAGGTCGGCGTCCCGAAGAAGGGCACCTACTCCCTGGTCCTGGATTCCCAGCACGGCCTCTACAAGAGAGGCGACGCGGCCCCGTCCTTCAAGTCCTACAAGGGCGAGTGCGACGGCCAGCCCTACAATGTATCCTATCCGCTGCCGCCCTACGGCGTCGCGGTATTCCGCTTCAACTGATGAATTAACTGCATAATTACAGCTGCCCGGGAGCGTATCCGTACGCTTCCGGGCATTTTTTTCGCATTTTCCGAGTCTTCTTCCCCATTCTTTTACAGAAAAATCTTGCGTTCTTGCGTATCATGTAGTATAGTTATGCAAATGTGTCATTGTATAACTTTTAGATCAGAAATCGTATTTTCTCTTCGATTTTTAAATGACACAGGGGATAAGGAGGTATTTTAATGGAAGGTTTTTCAAATTTTGTTGATTTCCTGAACGGAATCGCCTGGGGTCCCTGGATGCTGATCCTTTTGGTCGGCACCGGCATTTTCCTCAGTGCCCGCATGAACTTCATCCAGTTCACCCGTTTCGGCTACGCCATGAAGAATACCCTGGGAAAGGTATTCAAGAAACAGGCTGCCGGCAGCGGCGAAGTTACCCCGTTCCAGGCTGTGACCACCGCGCTCGCGGCAACCGTCGGTACCGGTAATATCGCCGGCGTCACCGGCGCCATCGCGGCAGGCGGCCCCGGAGCCGTATTCTGGATGTGGGTTTCCGCCCTCTTCGGCATGGCCACAAAGTATGCGGAGGTTGTCCTCGCAGTGAATTACCGCGAGAGAAACAACAAGGGCGACTGGGTCGGCGGCCCCATGTACTATATCAGGAACGGTCTGGGAGCCAGCTGGGGATGGCTCGGCGCCATCTTCTGCGTCTTCGGTTTCCTCGCTTCCTTCGGTATCGGAAACATGACCCAGGTCAATACCATCGCTTCCTCCATCAACAACGCCATTGACGCGTTCGGCGGCAATGTGGAGGCAGTTTCCGTGCAGCTGTTCGGACAGACGGTACCGGTTTCCAGCATCATCATCGGCATTATCATCGCTGTGATCGTAGCCCTCGTGCTTCTCGGCGGAATCAAGAGAATCGGTTCCGTAACCGAAAAGCTGGTTCCCTTCATGGCTGTTATCTACATCCTCGCCGCCCTGGCAGTCATCATCTGCAACATCGGCCAGCTGGGCACCGTATTCGGCATGATCTTCAAGGGAGCTTTCAGTGCCGACGCAGCCCTCGGCGGCACTTACGGCATCATGATCAAGACCACCATCCAGAAGGGTGTGGCCCGCGGCGTCTTCTCCAACGAAGCAGGTCTCGGTTCCGCCCCCATGGCGCACGCGGCCTCCTCTGAGACCGATCCGGTCAAGCAGGGCCTTTACGGTATCTTTGAGGTATTCATGGACACCATCGTTATCTGCTCCCTGACATCCCTCGCGCT
>ONXW01000349.1 GCA_900321915.1 uncultured Eubacteriales bacterium | reverse complement strand
CCGGCAATGCGGTCCGGCCGGTCAAAAACCGCCTCCCCCGCATTTGCCATGGACCTCCAGATGCGCTTGGAAATCTCCCCCGCGCAGAGAAGCTCGATCCCCTTGACGCGCCCGATGCCGCGCATCTCCATAAGCTGCGGCAGAGAGTAATGCAAAAGTCCCGGAAGCCCGGGCGGCTGCGCGTTTTTCAGTACGCGCCGCGCCAGCTCCACGGAGGATTCGCCGCTGCTTCCCGTCCGCAGGAGTACCGCGACAAGTTCAGCGTCGGCCAGCGCCTCCGGCCCGGCAAGCTCACACTTCTCATAGGGTCTCTCTTCCGCCGCGCAGTTCTGCAGCCTGATTCTGTGTCTCCTTCTCATCTGTCCTCCTCTCTGCCTCTCCAAGTACAAAGAAACGGCCAGGTGATGCATCTGCAGTAACTTTTATTTTACCATACAGGGTTTTTTCCGTTTATAAAAATTTTCTTACAGAACAGCCACGCCTTTGTCCACCAGCCGCTGAAGCGCCGACAGGATGCCGAATTTGGCGTGGTACCAGGTCAGGCCTCCCTGGAAAAATACGGAGTAGGGAGGCTTGATGGGGCCGTCGGCGGAAAGCTCGATGGAGGAGCCCTGGATAAATGCGCCCGCCGCCATGATTACGTCGGAATCGTACCCGGGCATGGCCCAGGGCTCCGGCGTGACATAGCTGTCGACCGGCGCCGCTTTCTGGATTCCTTCGCAGAAGGCGATGACGCCCTCGGGTTTTCCGAAGGTCACGGCCTGGATGATATCGTGGCGCTCCTCATCCCCGCCGGGATAGACGGCGAATCCGAGGCCCTCAAGGACATTTGCGGCAAATATGGCGCCCTTGAGCGCTCCGCCGGTCACGGAAGGAGCAAGGAACAGCCCCTGGAAGAACGCCTGGTTCACGCTGAGGGTTGCGCCCACCTCCCGTCCGAGGCCCGGGGAACCGAGCCTGTAGGAAGCGTTGGCGACGCAGTCGGCGCGCCCGGCAATGTAACCCCCTACGGGGGCAAGGCCGCCGCCCGGATTTTTGATAAGGGATCCGACCACCATATCCGCGCCTGCCTGGGACGGCTCGGTGCGCTCCACGAATTCACCGTAACAGTTGTCCACCATACAGATGACATCCGGTTTCCTGGCCTTGATGAAGGCTATCAGCTCCCCGATTCTTTTTACCGACAGCGTGGGCCTCTCGGCGTATCCCTTGGATCTCTGGATGGTGACGAGCTTCGTCTTTTCATTGAGCGCTGCCGCGATGGCGCCGTAATCGAAGGATCCGTCCGGCAGCAGGTCCGCCTGCCGGTATGTGATGCCGTACTCCGCAAGCGATCCGTTGGATTTTCGGATGCCGATCACTTCTTCCAGGGTGTCATACGGCTTTCCCACGGGGGACAGAACCTCATCTCCCGGCCGGAGGTTCCCCGCCAGGGCGATATACAGGGCGTGGGTCCCGCAGGTAATCTGGGGGCGGACAAGGGCGTCCTCTGTCCCGAACACATCCGCGTAGACCTTTTCCAGGGTCTCCCTTCCGGCGTCATTGTACCCGTACCCGGTACTGCCCGTAAGGTGCTCCGCGCTCACCCGGTTTTTCTGCATGGCTGCCAGCACCTTCAGCTGGTTATACTCCGTCGTCTCGTCAATCCTGCGGAAACGCTCCCTGAGCTTTTCTTCAATGCTGTTCCCGTAAGAAAGCACCCTGTCGCTGATTCCCAGGGTGCGGTACATATCTGTCAGTTCCATCTTATGTTCCCTTTCCTTCTCCCTTCCGGTCCGCTGCGGGACTGCCGTCCCCCGCTCACAGGATGCCGGCTTCCCGCATATCGCGGATTATCCGGTCTGTCAGTTCCTCCTGCGTCATCCGGTCTGCAGGCAGCCACCTGACATCCCTCTCCCTCCGGAACCAGGTGAGCTGCCGTTTGGCAAAATGCCTTGTATTCTGTTTGATGCGCTCCGTGGCGTCCTCCAGGCTTCCGCCTTCCTCCAGGAATGCCAGAAGCTCTTTGTACCCGAGTCCCTGCATGGAGGTCATGTCCCGGGTGCATCCCAGCGCCCTGAGCTTTTCCATCTCTTTCAGGAACCCCTGCTCCATCATGATATCCACCCTCCTGTTTATCCTGTCATACAAGAGGGCCCGGTCCATATCCAGAACATAGTAAAGGTAATTCCAGGGGGATTCTTTTCCCCGCTCCGCCGCATTGTGCTCGGAAATCCGCTTTCCGGAGGAACGGTGGAATTCTATGGCGCGTATGATACGTTTGGTATTGTTTTCGTGTATCGCCTCCGCGGAGGCGGGATCTATTTCACGAAGCATCCTGTGAAGCGAGGCGGGGCCTTCCTTCCGGGCGATCTCCGCGAGCTCCCGGCGGAATTCCTCATCTTCCTCCGTGGCAGTAAAGTTGATGTCATAGAGAAGCGCCTGGATATAGAATCCGGTGCCCCCGGCCAGGATGGGGATATGCCCGCGCCCAATTATCCCGGAAGCGGCCTCGCGGGCCATCTTCTGAAAGGTGACGACATTAAATTCTTCCCGCGGATCCAGGACGTCGATGAGATGATGGGGCACTCCCTCCGTCTCTTCCGCCGTCACCTTGGCGGAACCGATGTCCATTCCGCGGTAAACCTGCATGGAATCGGCGCTGATCACCT
>ONXW01000135.1 GCA_900321915.1 uncultured Eubacteriales bacterium | reverse complement strand
GCCGTTCTTCTGCAGATACTCTGTGGCATCCAGGGTGGTCGGCATGTTGGCGCCCTCGACGACAGCGTAGACGCCGTTCTCGACCATGGCCTTGGCGGAATCGATATCAATCTCGTTCTGGGTTGCGCACGGAAGGACGATGTCCGCCTTGGTGGTGAAGACACCCTTGCCCTCGTGGTATTCCACGTGGTCGCGGTGCGCTTTGTACTCGGTCAGGCGGGCGCGGTTCTCGAGCTTCACCTTCTTCAGCAGGGCGACGTCGATGCCGGCCGGATCATAGATCCATCCGCTGGAATCGGAGCAGGTGACAACATTGGCGCCCAGATCGTGGGCTTTCTCGATGGCGTGGATGGCAACGTTTCCGGCACCGGAGACAACCACACGCTTGCCGCGGATGGATGTGCCGTGATCCTTCAGCATTGCCTCAGTGAAGTACAGGAGGCCGTAGCCGGTAGCCTCTGTTCTCGCCAGGGAGCCGCCGTATCCTACGCCCTTGCCGGTAAATGTTCCGTCGTAGGTATTGGTCAGTCTCTTATATTCTCCGGTCATGTAGCCGATCTCACGTCCGCCGACGCCGATATCACCGGCGGGAACGTCGATATCCGCGCCCACATACTTGAAAAGCTCACGGGTGAACGCCTGGCAGAAACGCATGACTTCGCGCTCGGACTTGCCCTTCGGGTCAAAGTCGGATCCGCCCTTGCCGCCGCCGATGGGAAGGCCGGTCAGGGCGTTCTTATATACCATCTCAAAGCCGAGGAACTTGATCATGCCCTGGTTTACGGTCGGGTGGAAGCGAAGGCCGCCCTTGTACGGTCCGATGGCGTTGTTGTTCTGAATACGGTATCCGTTGTTGGTCTGGATATTGCCGTTGTCATCCATCCAGTTGACGCGGAAGCAGAACTGGCGGTCCGGGATAATCATTCTCTCAATGAGATTATCTCTCTTATATTTCTCCTCATCGGCCTCAACGACCATGCGGACGGACTCGAGCCACTCCTTGACAGCCTGGTGGAATTCCTTCTGCTCCGGGTTGTCCTTTACGATTCTCTCATAGACTTCATCAATATACGACATATCCAAATCCTCCTGTTTCCCCTTATTTATGCAGATGTATAACCTGCAATCATATCTCGTTGTCCTGAATATGAATGAAGTATATCTCAGCACTTTTTCCTTGTCAATCGTAAATACTTTTACTTATCACAGTGCGAAACAAAAACCATTTTGTCATATATGCATAAATAAAAAGTGGAAAATCCGCCTGTAAGGTGAATTTTCCACAAAACCTGAACTGCGGTACAGAACCGGTTCTTGTGATCTGTACTAAAATCAGCAGTTGGTGCTTATGCAATTTTTGTGAAATTATAAATTCATTTGTATAACACTTATAAATAAAACTATATAAGTGTATGCATTTCCCGCATCATTTATCCGTATTTTCTGCCGAAAGCGGCGGGATTTCCTGCCCTGCCAGGGAGACGAGCTCCTCATACCGGTGCTTCGTCTCGCTCACCCTTGTGCGGTACTGTTCTATCAGCATATCCTTGAAGGCAACAGCATATCCCGGGAGATAATGGTGGGAGCTGTAGACCATCTCGACGCGGATGCGGCTCTTCATTCCCCGGACCCGCAGGGCCCGCACACGCTCGTCCTCCGGCCCCTTCTGGCTCTCGATAAAATCACGCTCTATCAGGAAGCTCTCCGGACAGAAGAAAGCCACCTCATGCCTGCGGCAGAGCATCAGCTGTGTCTGGTAGTCGCCAATCTCGCAGATGTAGTGGACAACCACGTTCTGTTCCGTCAGGAACTGTCCCATATGCCGTGTCAGGGCACAGGTGTAAGAGGTACAGGACAGCGGAATCCGGCTCAGGTCTCCCGGGGAAATCCAGGTCTGCCCGCTCTGCCATTCCGGGATATACCTCTTCAGGAACTTCTCCGTCGCAAACAGATAGGCGGGTTCATCCAGGACCTTTTCCTTCGCGTACCCCTCCTGCGGCGGCACGTCCAGCCCGAGCATCATATCCAGCTGGCCGTTTTCCAGAAGGCTCATAAGCCGCGGCGTCTGGTCGGAAATCAGGGAGACCTTCACGTTGGGATACTCCCTGTGATAGGCGGAAAACAGTTCCGGGAAAATAAGGTGGGTCCGCTCCACGTGGAGACCGAAAGAGATATTGCCGCTGACATCCCGGGAATTCTCGGAAATAGTCTGCTCCACATGGTTTTCGATCTTCTGGATCTCCATCAGGGAGGCGTAAAGGATCTCTCCCGCTTTCGTCAGCTTAAGCCTGGGGGCCCGGTCGAACAGCTTCACATTATAGGTTTTCTCCAGGCGCCGGATGTGGTCGCTGAGACACTGCTGCGTCACAAAAGCCCGCTCCGCGGCCCTGGTAAAGTTCATCTCCTCCACAGCATAGAGAAACATCTGCTGGTTTGTTGTCATATCCGTCTCCTCCCTTCCGGATTCTGCTGATTTCATTATATCGGAAATCTGTTTGCTTGCCAACACGTATGACAAGATACAGCTTGTAGATCTATCCAAAAACTCCTGTTTTTCAAATGCCATTTTTCGTGCTATGGTAGGAACAGATAAAGGTTTTGCAGATTTACACCATTTCGGTTTTCAAATACCCCCATCATAGAAGCCCGTATGTCAAACCATACGGGCTTCTACCATTTTCCGATGCTCATCATCAGCATTTTTCCGCAACTGTGCCGCTTTCCTGTGATATAATAAAGCGTACGGCCTTTACTGTACACCAACTGTCTGCGGCATACTGAATGAAACGGAGGATATCCTTATGAAACTCGGATTTATCGGAACCGGCATCATCTCTTCTTCCCTGGTTACCGGCTTCTGCACGGCAGGCATCCCGGACCTTCATATCTGGGTATCGCCCCGGAACAGGGAGCGGGCTGCCGCGCTGCAAAAAGCCTTCCCGGACATTGTCACCGTCGCGAAGGACAACCAGGAGGTTGTCGACAGTGCGGACTGGGTTTTCGCGGCTCTCCTGCCCCAGGCCGCGGAGGGTATTCTCTCGGAGCTCACCTGGCCGAAGGATAAGAAATTCATCAATCTCGTCATGACCCTCAGCACCGTGCGCGCCAGGGAGATTGTGGGAGACCGGGAAATCATCGCCGACGTGGTGCCGCTGACCTTCGCGGCCAACCGGTTCGGCCCGTCGGTCATCTACCCCGACATCCCGGAGGTCTGTGAGCTCATGTCGTACGTCGGCGAGGCCGTGCCGGTGAAAACGCCGGAACAGATGGCCATCCTGCGCGCCATGACAGGCATGATGAGTCCTTACTATATGCTCCTGACAAAGCTTATTGACTGGTCTGTGGAAAATGGGCTCGACGAGCCCAGCGCGCGCCGCTACATCACCAGCTTCACCGCCTCCCTGTCGAGGAAGGCCGCCGTTTTTGACGGTCCCCTGGAGAATCTCGCGAGAGAAGCCACGCCCGGCGGCATCAACTGGCAGGCCCTGACGCACCTGGAGGAGACGGACAGCTACCGCCCGTGGACCGAGATCCTTGACCCGATCCTTAAGCGGGTGACAAAAGAATAAAAAACAGAAAAAAGGAATCCCGCAGGATTCCTTTTTTCATATATGTCTGTTCACAGCAGTTCAAGCTTACGGAGCTTCTGGTAGAGGGCTGCCGCCGGCAGACCTACGACCGTGTCGTAGTCACCGCAGATGCCCTTCACCCAGACGCAGAACCTGCCCTGGATGCCGTATCCGCCGGCCTTGTCGTAGGGTTCCCCCGTGTCGGCATAGGCTTCGATATCCGCCCGGGTCATGGGATACACCTCCACCCGGGTGGTGCTGCAGAAGGTCTCCCGCCGCGGCTGTCCTTCCTGCTCCCAGAAAATACTGACACCGGTGGAAACCTCATGGGTTTTTCCCTGCAGCAGGGCAATCATGGCGATAGCTTCCTCCCGGTCCGCGGGTTTTCCGAGAATCTCCCCGTCTATGGCGACGAGCGTATCCGACCCGATGACAACCGGCGAAATCTCCGGCCGCTCGCGGCGGAGACGTTCAAATACCTCCTCCGCCTTCCTCTCGGCAAGGAGTTCTACCTTTTTTTCCGGATCGGTTTCGGCAACATTCTCATCAGCCCCCGACGGGACCACCAGAAACTCCAGTCCCATCTGCCCGAGAAGCTCGCGCCGCCTGGGCGACGCCGACGCCAGTATCAGTGTCCTGTTCCCCTTCATCATTGCTGTCACTCTAATGCTTTCCCTGTCAACGTTTTTTCTTCGCCTCATATTCCGGCATCAGGTCCTCGGCAAGTCCGAACTCACAGTCAAACTCCGCCTCCGGGCCCGCGATCTCTTTAAAGGAGCGCAGGATATGGGTATAAATATTCTCGCAGCCGTCCGGATTCATGCCTGCCAGAAGAACCAGGAACTGGCTCTCTCCGGAGCTGGTATACGCATCCCCGGACCGGACGGAACGCTGGAGAGCAATCCGCATGGCATCGGTGATGGCCTTCTTCTCGGCCCTCTTGCGCTTGATTCCCTCCGGCTCGCTGATGGTGCAGATCATCAGCATGACGGTCCTGCCGATACGGGCAAAATTCCTGCTCAGCACGCGGTAGACATCGATAAAGCTGTCATATCCGCAGTAGTACGCGCCTTCGAAACCATTTCCCCCGGCTGCGTCCTCTTCCGCAGCTTCCGCGCCGGATTTCTCGCGGAGATTCCGGTAGGCTTCCTCCAGGTGCGGCGGAACCGCAATTCCCAGGGATTCCCTGCAGAAACGGGCGGCCGCCTTGTAGAGGGCAAGCGCCTCGGCAAATCGCCCGAGCTCTGTCAGGCAGGTTATCTCGCCGGCTTTCCAGTCATTGTCCTGGTAAATGCCCGCTGCCCGGTGATACAGTTCCAGTAACTCTTCTGTCTTTCCTTCGGCCTTGTAATAGGCGGCAAGCCAGTTAACGCACTTCTCATACAGCGCCTTCAGCTGGATGCTCTCTTCAACGATCCAGGGCGTAACCGGCATATCCGGGAGCAGCTCCCCCGTATAAATCTCAGCGGCTTCCTGATATGCTTTGCAGCGCTCCTTATCATCCCCGGCCTTCTCGCCCTCTTCCATAAGGTCACGGAATTCCTGGACATCTACGCGAAGAGGTACGGCCCTGTCCGGGATATAGATTCCTCTCCTGCGGACGATATAATCTTCATCCGGCAGCCCGGCGGCGATCATCTGTTTCCTCATCTGGTAAACCAGGTTGTTGAAGCTGTTGTTGACATTGGTCAGGGAATCCGTCTCATAGAGCGCATCCATAATCTGCGCTTTTGTGAGACCTTCTTCCCCTTTCAGCCACAGCAGCTGCAGCAACTGAAGAAATCTCGGTGAACTGTTTTTTCCTACGACCACTCTCTCTCCCCTGTATTTGAGAGTGAACTCCCCAAGCAGCTGGACTTCCAGCAGTCCGATTTCTGCTCTTGCCAAATTACGCCTCCTCTCGTTCTCTGCGCTTTCGCATAAACAAAACATTTTTACGGTATTAATAATTGCTTACATTGCATATTAATTGTAATTTATACACCATATATTTTCAAATGTCAATCATGCCTTTTGATTGCAATTATCACCAAAAATGGTTGGTTAAATTATGATATGGTTACAAAATGATCTGTGTCCCCTCCCTTGCAAAACATCCTGTTCGGTGATATAGTGAGGCGGTATTCACAGGAGGTTATTTATGAGACTTCGTCATATTCCGGGTTCGGAACAAAAAATCGAAGAAAGCCCCTACGTGGTCCATTCCCCCGAAGAACACCGGGGCAGCTGGGACCTCGTCTTCGGCGGGAACGCCCATCCGCTCCATATTGAGATTGGCATGGGAAAAGGCCGTTTCATCACGGAGCTCGCCGCCGCCCATCCGGAGATTAATTACATCGGTATCGAGCGCTATCCCAGCGTCCTGCTGAAAGCAGTCGAAAAGCGCGGGGAACTCGACCTTCCCAATCTGTACTTCCTCTGCGTCGATGCGAAAGCGCTCGGGGAGATTTTTGCCCCCGGGGAAGTCGGCCGCATCTACCTGAACTTCTCCGACCCCTGGCCGAAGGACCGTCATGCGAGGCGCCGGCTCACCTCGCCGCAGTTCATGGCCGTCTACGACGCCATTCTCGCTCCGAACGGCACCGTCGAATTCAAGACCGACAACACAGGACTTTTCGACTACTCGCTCGCCTCCATTCCGGAAGCCGGCTGGACGATCACCGCCTTCACCAGGGACCTGCACCGCAGCGATATGGCGGAAGGCAACATCATGACCGAATACGAAGCAAAGTTCTCCGCCATGGGGAATCCCATCTGCAAGCTTATCGCGATGCGGGAGATAAAATAAATTTCATAAAGTCCTTGACAAACTTTTGACCATGATATAGAATACCAAGTGTTCGCGAGAGCGAGCGAAAAGAATACGGAATGCGCCATTAGCTCAGTTGGTAGAGCAGTAGACTCTTAATCTATTTGTCCAGGGT
>ONXW01000122.1 GCA_900321915.1 uncultured Eubacteriales bacterium | reverse complement strand
TCTCCTCGTCATCCTTGCACTTTGTGATCTCAATGGCGTCAAAATAATCATCGGAAGCGATGCGCTTGATGGATTCCAGGACGCCCATGCGCGGGAAGCTCATCCAGCGGATGGTTCCGACCTTGAAATATTTGTGAATGGATTCTCTCATGGTAGTATGCCTTCTTTCTGTGATGCCGGTTTGTTTAATACGGGCCCCTCCTGCGGAGCCCGCAGACTGTCATTCTTATTTGCGGGAAACTGCTTTCTCGGCAGCTGCCGCGATAGCTTCCTCATCCAGGCCGTACTTCTTAAGAAGCGCCTTGTAGGGGCCGGACTCGCCGTGAGTATCCTGCATGCCGATCATCTCAACCGGAACACCGCAGCCTTCCTGTGCCAGAACTTCCGCAACAGCGCCGCCGAGGCCGCCGATGATGTTGTGCTCTTCCGCAGTTACGATAGCGCCGGTCTCCGCTGCCGCCTTCACGATAGCTTCACGGTCGATGGGCTTAATGGTAAACATATCCAGGATGCGGGCATCGATTCCCTTCTCTTCAAGAATCTTTGCAGCCTTGACAGCCATACCGACCTCAACGCCGCTGGCGATGATGGTGACATCCTTGCCTTCCCTTACAGTGAAAGCTTTGCCGAACTCAAACTTTGCGCCTTCCGGATGGCAGTCTTCCGCGGTATCGCGGGACATCCGGAGATACATCGGCATATCCTTCTCAATGGCGGTTTCCACCAGGAATCTTGTGGTAGCAGCATCAGATGCAACCATGACAGCAACACCCGGAAGGGTTCTCATAATCGCCACATCCTCAAGCGCGTGGTGTGTGCAGCCGTCAAACGCATCGGAAAGACCTGCGTAGCCGCCGACCAGCTTGATATTCAGGCCGGAATAAGACATGAAGGTTCTTGCAGCCAGGCCGCCCAGTGTGGTCAGAAACACCGCGAAGGTGTTGCAGAACGGGATCTTGCCCATCTTTGCCATACCTGCCGCCATGCCTACCATGGAATACTCTGCGATACCGCAGTTAAAGAAGCGCTCCGGGCATTCCTTGCCGAAAACGCCGGATTTTGTGGAACCGGATACATCACAGTCCAGCACGACAACTTTATCATTCTTCTTTCCCAGTTCCGCCAGGACATCTCCGTAGATATCACGAATTGCTCTTGCCATTACTGTGCACCTCCCAGTTCTTTCATTGCCTGCTCGTAGCTGGCATCATCAATAGCCTTTCCGTGCCATGCGCTCTTTCCTTCCATGAAGGAAACGCCCTTGCCCTTCACGGTGTGGGCAAGAATCACGGTCGGCTGACCCTTGGTCTGCTTTGCTTCCGCGATGGCTGCGCTTACAGATGCCACATCGTGGCCGTCACACTCAATGACATTGTAGCCGAATGCTTTCCACTTGCCCTGAAGGTCGCCCAGCGGCATGATCTCTTCATTGGTGCCGTCCAGCTGTACGCCGTTCCAGTCAACGATGGTAATCAGGTGATCCACCTTCTGCTTGTTGGCATTCTCCGCTGCTTCCCAGACAACGCCTTCCTGGATCTCGCCGTCGCCGAGAATTGCGTAGGTATAGGAATCTCTTCCGTCCATGCGGTCAGCAAGGGAGATGCCGAGCGCTACCGGATAGCCTGCACCCAGCGGTCCGGAGGAAACCTCTACGCCGGGGGTATCCTTGGAGCAAGGATGGCCCTGCAGCCTGGAATTGATCTGACGGAGCGTCTTCATCTCTTCCATCGGGAAGAATCCTTTTTCAGCAAGGTTCAGATAAAGAGCGGGTGCCGCGTGGCCCTTGCAGAGAATAATTTTATCCCTGTCCGGGGAGCCTGCATTCTCCGGGCTGATATTCGCGTCATTGAAAAACAGATCAGTCAGAATCTCCATTACGGAAAGAGATCCGCCCGGGTGTCCTGTCTGGATGTCATGCAGTGTCTCGATCAGAATCTGTCTGAACTTGAGGCAAAGCTGATCCAGTTCCTTCTTTTTTTCCGGTGTCATGCTCATTTAAAAAACCTCCTGTCATTAAATGAATGAATGTAAAATATTTAAAGCATCTCCTGCCCTGCGGAACCTGTGGGGGACCAGCGGGACCGCGAAAGCCGGGATGACATTAATCAATGCGGCGGGAAACATTCACGAGATACGAAGTTTGTGATATATCAGTGATATATCACTTATACATTACCGGGAAACCAATGTCAATAGATAATAAGATTACTGTTTATTTTCAGCATTTTGCCTATTTCACACCCGGGAAAGCAGGCGGGAAACTGAGCAAATATCACAAGGCCTGTAATTAATCATTCTTCTGTTGCATATCGCGCGGACATTTGATATGCTACTGATATATAACTTGTATACAGACAGATACACAGTATTCTGAGAAAATAGAAACTTGCAAAACCATATCCTTAAACCGCCCGGATATAGTGAACTTTTTCTTATTTTACTATATCCGCTGCCAAATGAAAAGGATCTGTTTGATAAGAGAGGGATAAACTATGTCAATATCTGTGGATATCCAGAATCCCGGCCTGTCCGGTGACAAAAAGGTCAGCAAATCCGAATATGCCTATGAACAGATCAAAGAAATGATCATTACGGGGAAGCTGCCTCCTCTCTCCGACATCTCTGAGACAGAACTCCAGGATATCCTGGGTGTGAGCCGTTCCCCTATCCGGGAAGCAATTCTGCGCCTCGAGCGTGAAGCCATGGTCCACATTTACCCCCGCAAGGGAACGATTGTCACGGATGTGACCAACGACCTGATCGATGAGGTGTACCAGGTCCGCCTCATTCTGGAACCGGCCATCACCGGGATGGCTGCCGGCCGCCTGGACCGCAGCTGGCTCCTGGATATCCAGGACCGTTTCACCAGGCCCCCGAAAAACCTGACGGGCGCACGGCTTACGGAATATTATATCGCCCTTGATGATGAACTGCACCAGAACCTGCTGGACCACTGTCCCAACCGGTTTATGCGCTCCGCGGTCCACATGGTGCATGACCAGAACCGCCGCATCCGGTATTTCCACCCCAGGGAGGAGGAGCAGACCATTGTGGCGGCAGGGGAACATATCGAGATCATCGGGGCTCTTCTGGACAATGACCCCGCAAAGGCGTCCGAAACCATGAAAAAACACCTTGTCAATTCCCATGAACGCAAAAAGAACCCGGATTAAACCGGGTTCTTTCTGTTTCAGAAGGGATTACCGTGCCTCTCCGCATCAGAAGGGATTTCCGTACCACTCGACGCCGCAGCCGTAAATCCTCTCGGAGTCCAGATCGATACGGCCGAACATCAGGTCCGCCGCCATCTCCGGCTCATAGATCACATACCGCTCATTGGTTCCTTTCGTCCTGTTCTCCAGCGGCTGGTCCGCGAAAACCGTGTTGCGCAGCCGGTATATGGCGTCCAGCATCTCCGGGTCGCTCATGGAAGGGTCGAGTTCGCGGATAAATACATCCGGCTGGGGACCGCAGTTGACGCTGACGGAGAAAAGGGCCGCCGCGACGGCGACATTTCTCTCGTTCAGGCGGAAACCGGCCTCGTTCATCTTCGCGGCCATCCCGTCCCAGTACAGCATGCGCAT
>ONXW01000064.1 GCA_900321915.1 uncultured Eubacteriales bacterium | reverse complement strand
TAATTTATTCCCGGAAAAGATAATGACGCATGAAAAACGGAAGTTTTTCATGCGTCCTTTTTGCTTTTGTGGATGCGGCAGCGCAGTTTCCGGCAAACGGGGAACCGCACGGTCGGGACAAAGAAGCTTTCATTTCTACAGCTGTGCAAGACCCCCGGACCGGCGGGATGCACAGCCCGGCTGTAGGGGTGGCAAGTGGATGCGGCAGCGCAGTTTCCCGCAATGGGAGAACCGCACGGCCGGGACAAAGAAGCTTCTGCTTTCACAGCTGTGCAAGACCCCCAGGCCGGCGGGATGCACAGCCCGGGTGGAGGAGTGGCAAGTTGATGCGGCAGCGCAGTTTCCGGCAGAGGGAGAACCGCACAGCCGCGACAAAGAAATTTCTGATTTCTAGGCTGATCAAAAGACTGAATGAGGCGGGATGCACAGCCCGGCAGAGAGGCGGCAAGCCATTCTACTCTTTCTTCTTCCGCAAATCCCGGAAGAATTCTTTGAGCATCGCGCTGCACTCTTCTCCCAGGAGTCCGCGGTGGGTTTCTACCTGATGGTTAAAGCCCTTTTCTTCCAGAATATTCAGGACAGAGCCGGCGCAGCCGGCTTTCGGGTTCATGGCCCCGATATACACCCGGGGAATCCGCGCCTGGACGATGGCGCCGGCGCACATGGGGCAGGGCTCCAGGGTGACGTACATGGTGCAGCCCTCCAGGCGCCAGTCTCCCATCTTCCGGCAGGCTTTGCGAATCGCCGCAATCTCGGCGTGGGCCAGCACCATGCCGTCCGTCGTGCGGCGGTTGTAGCCCCGACCGATAATCTTATCTTCGTACACTATCACGCAGCCGATGGGCACCTCGCCGATGGAGGCTGCCTTCCTGGCCTGCCGGATGGCTTCTTTCATATATTTCTCATCTGCTGTCATTTCAGTACTCCTCCGGCGGGACGGCCATCCCGCCATGCCGCGCGTCCATTCTCCGGCCTTTTCGCTCAAAAACGGGGTCTGCAGAGACTGCAGGCCCCGTAATACTTACATAGATATCTTTTTCAAAGAGACAGGGGAATTACTCAATCACGTGGATCCAGCCTTCCGGAGCCTCGACCTTGCCCATCTGGATACCGGTCAGGGTATCATACAGCTTCTGGGTGGTCGGTCCCATCTTCTCCATGCCGGCCGGGAAGCAGATCTCCTTGCCGTGGTCATTGATCTTGCCGACCGGGGAGATAACCGCTGCGGTACCGCAGAGGCCGCACTCCGCGAAGTCCTTGACCTCGTCCAGATAAACCTCGCGCTCCTCCACCTGCATGCCCAGATAATGCTCTGCCACATACACGATGGAACGGCGTGTGATGGACGGAAGGATACTGTCAGACTTCGGCGTGACAAGCTTGTTGTCCTTCGTGATGAAGATCACATTTGCGCCGCCGGTCTCCTCAATCTTGGTCCGGGTTGCCGGATCAAGGTAAACGTTCTCGTCAAAGCCCTTCTTGTGGGCGTCCACGATGGCATGAAGGCTCATGGCATAGTTCAGGCCGGCCTTTACGTGTCCGGTACCTCTCGGGGCCGCACGGTCAAAATCGCTGACGCGGATGGTGATCGGCTTTGCGCCGCCCTTGAAATACGGTCCTACCGGGGTTACCAGAATACGGAACTGGTACTCCTCCGCCGGCTTGACGCCGATAACCGCGGACGAACCGAACATGTACGGACGGATGTAGAGGGTTGCGCCGGAACCGAAGGGCGGTACCCAGGCGTCATTAGCCTTAACGACTTCCTCAACAGCCTTGATAAATCTCTCCTCGGGGAAGACCGGCATTTCCAGTCTCTCACAGGAATCCTTCATTCTCGAGGCATTCAGGTCCGGGCGGAAAACAACAATATGTCCGCTCTCTGTGGTGTAGGCCTTCAGACCCTCAAAACAGCTCTGGGAATACTGGAGAACTCCGGCACACTCACTCATCACAATATTGGAATCTGTAATCAGGGCGCCGTCATCCCACTTTCCGCCTTTGAAGCAGGACAGATAACGGTAATCCGTCGGCATATATCCAAATCCGAGATTCGACCAGTCAAGATTCTTCTTTTCCATACTAATCACGCTCCTATGCAAGAATTTCTTTGCAATCTATTATAGTAACCTGTTTTTTATTATGCAACCTTCCATGCTCAAAAAGGCGAAAAAAAATGCAGAATATTACTATGGGTTATATCGATGGGAATCCCTTTTCTCCGGATCTCATCTCAGGCGGTGCGTCGCCACCCAGGTGCCGGAAAGCACCGTGCTGGTGAATTCTTCTTCTTCCTCTTTCTGCACCTCCAGAATGATGGAGGATACGGGGGGAAGGTTCAGGGCCGCTATCCCGTCGTCCACCCGGACCTTCAGCTGGCCCACGTTGTAGCCGTGCTCGTAGGTGAGCATCACGCGGTTCAGCCAGTCCTTTCCGCTTACTCCCAGCTTCCACACCGGAACCATCACCGTCCTGGCCTCATCCAGGGTGTTGATGAGGATAATCGCGTGGCTGCCTCCCACGCCCCGGATAGAGCGCCCGTAGGCTATCACGCCGTCATCCGCGATAAGCTCCATGACGGAACCGGTCCGCAGCGCGGGAATACTCTTCCTGAGCCTCGCCAGGATATTGCAGAATTCAATCAGCTCCAGGTCCTCGTGCCCCCAGGGGTACGTACGCCGGTTGTCGGGGTCCGTCCACCCGCACATCCCGGTCTCATCCCCGTAATAATAGGTCGGGGCGCCGGGCCAGGTCATCTGCATGACAAGTCCCTGCCGGAAAATGCCGTGCGAAATCCCGTCAGAGGCCGCCTCCGCCCCCGCGGTGAAGAGCCGTCCGACCTTCCCGTTGGTACGGGTCATAAACCTGGAGTGGTCGTGATTTGACAGCTGGTTCATGGCGCATTCCACCGAAGGCGTCTGCATCCGCGACATGTGATACCACATGGCGTCAAAGAATGCCCTGCCGTTGCCCTTAAGCTCGACCCTGCAGGCGTCGCTGTGCTTCTCCATGCCGGTCAGGAACCAGGATACCGGCTCCATAAACGCGTCATAGTTCATGATGGTATCCCACTCGTCGCCCTTAAGCCACGCGGAAGGATCCCCGTAGTGCTCCGCGATGAGCACCGCG
Organism: uncultured Eubacteriales bacterium; assembly: GCA_900321915.1. Lineage (GTDB taxonomy): Bacteria > Bacillota > Clostridia > Lachnospirales > Lachnospiraceae > Clostridium_R. Next base: position 6,570 of record ONXW01000064.1, on the reverse strand, counting down.
TCGGGGTTCGCCGACTTGACCGCCGTCCGGAAATCCTTCCAGAACCGGTGATTCATTTCCGGCGAATGTCCCAGGTCGGCCGCCACATCCAGGCGCCAGCCGTCCGCGTTGAACGGCGGTGAAACCCACTTTTTGGCGATTCCCATTATGTACTGGTACAGGTCGTCCGAATCCTCATAATTTAACTTCGGCAGCGTCGGCTGATCCCACCAGCCCTCATAGCTGTCATTTTCCGGCCAGCCGTCCGGGTCGGAAAAGCGGAAATAACTGCGGTACGGGCTGTCCCCCGCCAGATAGGCCCCGCTGGGATAACCGCCGTGGCGGTCGTAGATATGTTCCCGGTCCATCCAGCGGTTGAAGGAACCGCAGTGGTTGAACACGCCGTCGATAATGACGCGGATTCCCTTCTCGTGGGCCTTCGCGATAAAGTCGGCGAAAAAGCGGTTGCTGGCTTCCAGGTTCCGGAACTCCGCCGTCCGGCTCATATATTTCTCCGCGTTCCGGTTGTCCCTCGCGCCGTCCGGCACCAGTCCGTCCCGGTCTTTCACAATCACCGTCAGGTGCGGGTCAACATACTCATAGTCCTGGCAGTCGTATTTATGGTTCGAGGGAGAGACAAAGATCGGGTTCAGGTAAATGGCCTCGACCCCGAGTTCCTTCAGGTAATCCAGCTTCTGCAGGACTCCCGCCAGGTCTCCCCCGTAAAAGCGCTGTACATCAAAGGCCTCCGGCAGCATATCCCAGCTCTCCGCTTTTTCCACCTTGCGGTGGAGATAGAGATACTCTCCGTTCTCCACATCGTTGGAAGGATCCCCGTTGCAGAACCGGTCCGTGAAAATCTGGTACATCACCGCGCCCCGGCACCAGTCCGGGACCGAAAAACCCGGCGTCAGCCGGAACGGCGCCTGCAGCGGCTCCTCTGTCACGCCCATGCGGTTATAACAGCACTCCTCTTCTCCCGATTTTACCCGGAAGGTATAGCAGAACACATCCTTTCCTATCGTGTCGGTGTGCTCATAATAGTCGAAAAGCTCGTCGGTTTCCGCCTTAACCATCTTCCGCTCGGAAAGGATCTCCCCATCCTCCCAAACCGTCAGAAAGACTTCATCCGCGTCATCCTTTGCGGTCCGGAAGAAGAAATGGACCACCTCTCCCGTCCGGGCTTCCGAGGGTCTCCGATATGAAACTGTCTCGTCACAGAACAGCGCTTCCTTTTTCATCGCGGAACAACTCCTCAAATTCCTTGCCTGTTATCTTTTCCTTTTCCATCAGGAGGGCCGTACAGCTGTGCAGCACATCCTCATGTTCCAGGATAATGTCTTTTGCTTTGGCGTAGCATTCGTCGATAATCCGTTTTACCTCGCTGTCTATCTGAGACGCGACCTCCTGCCCGTAGTTCCGGGCATGGGCCAGGTCACGGCCGATAAACACTTCCGTGCTGTCGTCGCCGTAATTAATCATGCCGACTTTCTCCGACATGCCGTACTCGGTCACCATGGACCTCGCAATCTTGGTCGCCTGCTTGATATCCTGGGATGCCCCAGTCGTGACGTCATGGAAGACGATCTCCTCCGCGATCCTGCCGCCCAGGGCCACCATGATCTCCTGCATCATGCGGCTTTTTGTCATGTGCATCCGGTCTGTCTCCGGCAGCGGCATCGTGTAGCCCGCGGCGCCGATACCGGTCGGGATGATGGAAACCGTGTGAACCGGCCCCACATCCGGAAGGACGTGGAACAGGATGGCATGGCCCGTCTCATGGTAGGCCGTAATTCTCTTATCGTGCTCGGAAATCACCCGGCTCCGCTTTTCCTGGCCAATGCCGACCCGGATAAATGCGCTCTCGATATCCGACTGGACCAGGTACTTCCTCTCCGACTTCGCGGCGTTGATCGCGGCCTCATTCATCAGGTTTTCCAGGTCAGCGCCGGTGAAACCGGCTGTCGTCCGGGCAATCCGGTTCAGGTCAACGTCGTCTCCCAGCGGTTTGTTCCTGGTATGTACGGTGAGGATCTCCTCTCTTCCCCGCACGTCCGGGGTTCCCACCGCCACCTTGCGGTCAAAGCGGCCCGGGCGCAGGATTGCCGGATCCAGGATATCGGCCCGGTTCGTGGCCGCCATAACGATGATGCCCTCATTGACACCGAAACCGTCCATCTCCACCAGGAGCTGGTTCAGGGTCTGTTCTCTCTCATCATGGCCGCCGCCCATGCCGGTTCCCCTCTGGCGGGCAACCGCGTCGATCTCATCGATAAAAACAATACAGGGGGCGTTTTTCTTTGCATCCTCAAACAGGTCGCGGACGCGGGACGCGCCGACACCGACGAACATTTCCACAAAATCCGAACCGGAGATAGAGAAGAACGGGACGCCCGCCTCCCCTGCCACAGCCCTGGCGAGAAGCGTTTTTCCAGTTCCCGGAGGGCCCACCAGGATGACGCCCTTGGGTATCCTGGCCCCGAGGCTTGTATACTTCTGCGGCGCCTTCAGGAAATCCACCAGCTCTTCCAGCTGTTCTTTTTCCTCCTGCAGGCCCGCCACATCGCGAAAGGTCACGTTGCTGGTCCGGCTCATGCGCGCCCGGCTCTTGCCGAAGTTCATCATCTTCGCGTTGGCGCCGCCGCCCCCGCGGGCGTTCATCATGGTAAAGAACAGCAGAAGGAGCCCGGCGGAAAGCACGATGGGCAGAATCACCGACATCATGTAATTCTCCTGCCGGAGCGCTGCGGTCCTGTATTCCGTTCCCGAATCGCGGAGCATCTGCTCCACTTCCCCGGTATCCAGGGCGCTGAAAGTCCTTCTCTCGCCGGTCTTTGTCACGATCTCGATCTCGCCGGTCGGGATCTCCCGGTTCGGACGTATCACGACAGAAGAAATCTGCCCGTCCGAAAGCATTTTTTCAAACTGCGGAAAATTGACGGTGGTATCCTGCTGCAGGCGCTGGGTGTGTACACTGAACATCATGAACAGCACCATCACCAGCAGAAGCAGGCCAATGCCCCCGCCCATAGACTGTCTGGGTCTCAAAACTGCCTCCTTGTTTTCCCTTTACTGCGTCAGTCGAACTCGACCACGCCGATATAGGGAAGGTTTCTGTATTTCTGGTCATAATCCAGACCGTATCCCACCACGAATTCATTCGGGATGGAGAAGCACACATAGTCTGCTTCCAGCGCTTTCTCACGCCTTTCGGGCTTGGTGAGCAGCGTGCAGATCCGAATATCCTTCGGCTTTCTCTGTTTCAGGATCTCTATCAGGTAGGCAAGCGTCCTGCCGGTATCCACGATATCCTCGCAGATCAGCACGTTTTTCCCCTCGATGGGGTCGTCCAGGTCCTTGATGATTTTCACGATACCGCTGGTCGTTGTGCCCGACCCGTAGCTGGATACGGACATAAAGTCCATGGAAACCGGTCCTTCGAGATATTTCGCGAGTTCGCAGGTAAAGAACACGCCTCCTTTAAGGACGCAGATCAGGTGTACCGGCTCCCCTCCGTAAACCTCGTTAATCTGCTGTGCCATCTCCTTAATCTTCGCATCTACTTCTTCCTTCGTCAGCAGGACCCTGATTTTCTCTCCCAATGTTTTTTCCTCCCTCGTCAGAACTGTATGTCACCTGAAGCACCTTTTCGGTCTGCCCGGTAATCCGGCAGGCCCAGCTTATCCGGTATCCGACAATCCAGAGAATGTGGCTCCCGTCCGCGAGAAGCGGGATCCTGTCCCGCAGCCCGGCCGGAATCTTCTCGTCGATCATATAGCGGTGCAGCGTCTTTTTCACCCCCGGCGCCACGCAGATATAATCGCCTTCCCTGCGGTATCGAACGGATAAAGTACCCATTATTGTAGCATAATCCAGCCATTTCGTATACTCTGCGGCGGGTATTTTTCCGCATTCAGCCCTCGGAATCAGCCGAAATGTGAAGCGATCGCCTTCTTCCGGCAGTTTTCCGGCCTCCGCCGCCGGGATTCCTCCCCCCGTTTTTGCCTCCTCCGGGCGGGAAAGAAGGAGCTTTCCGTAGCTCATCTGCGCCGTCACGCCGTACGGCAGCATCACCATTTTCCCGGTTTCTTTCCGGCAGAGCCCCAGAACGTCCTCAATATGCCCGGAGCCGATGTCCTTCTGCGGACATCCGAGTTCCCTCAGGAGCCCGCGCACCAGGTATTCCTGCACAATCCGCGGCTCCCGGGCAAGCTTTCCGGCGTCAGCTGCCAGGATATGGCTTCCGTCCCCCGTGCTTTTCCCGTTCTCCGGGGCCTGCAGCCTGATTTCCTCCAGCTTTTCCAGCGCCAGGTTCCGGAAATACAGGTCTGCCTCCGCCGCGAAACGGGCGGTCCGGAGGATGTTGCGGTCCGCGCCGGCATTGACGTGTTCCCGCACGCCGGGGAGCAGGGTCCCTCGCACGTAGTTCCTGGTATATTCCTGTTCCAGGTTGGTGGAGTCTTCCACCCAGGAAATGCCCTGTTCCGCCAGGTATTCGCAGATTTCCCGCTTTCTGAGAAAGAGGAGCGGCCTTATAATCCTGCCCTGCACCGGCCGGATGCCGCCGAGGCCCTGCAGGCCGGTCCCGCGGAACAGGTTCATCAGCACCGTCTCCGTATTATCGTCAGCGTGATGCGCCGCGGCTATCTTTCCCCCGCTTCCGAAGGCTTCCGCCTCCCGGGACAGGATGCGGTACCTGGCATTCCTCCCCGCCTCTTCCACGGATGTTCCGGTCTTTTCCGCTTCCGCGGCTGCATCGATATATTCCGCGCGGAAGGGGATGCCTGTCCGGCTGCAGAGATCCCGGGCAAATGCCGCGTCGCGGTCTGCCTCCTCCCCGCGCAGCCCGTGATGTACATGGACCGCGCGCAGGCGTATCCCGAGCCTGTCCCGCAGCGCCAGCAGGACAGACAGCAGTCCCGTGGAATCCGCGCCCCCGGAGAGGCCGAGAACCACAGTGTCCCCCGGCGCCGTCATTTCCCAGCGCTTCATATAGGAATATACCTGTTCCGTCAGTCCCTTCCGGTCTGCCATGCGCTTCTCCTGTTTCTCCTGAAATGCAATAAACTCCGGTGCAGATTCAGTATCCGCCGCCGGAGTCAGTCGCAACTCTATTTCTTTTCGGATGGTTTCAGGATAACCTCGCCCCGGTTTACAAGGCCAAGCTTCTCCTTCGCTACTTTCTCGATATACTCTTTCGTCTGGACATATACCCTCTGCTCTTCCAGGCGGGCGGCTCTCTCTTCCTCCGCCTTCACCTGCGCTTCGAGGTTCTGTTCCTGGATGATAAGCTGTTTTTCCGTCGCGCGCAGCGCATTCCCTTTTACCTGCACAGTAACTGCCAGGCTGCAGACAACCAGCGTAATGCCGATCAGCGCGAGCCTGTTGTTCAGGTTCTCTTTTTTCTTTTTTTTCTGCCTGCGTTCCGACACTGCTCTCATCCCCTTTTCGGCAATATGCCTTGCACGTGCGTGCTGATTTAATAATAGAATATCCGGGGTGAATATTCAATTAAACTTTTCTTACAAAACGACCCGCCGCGGCTCTTCCGGAACACGGAAAAGGGCGCCGCATCTCTGCAGCGCCCTCATCATTCTCTTTAAAGATAGCGGTACATCTCCTTCGCGTCGTCCTTCCGGACGGTCTCCGCGATATCTGTGACCTCCACCTTCACGGACCGTGTGCCGAACTGAATCTCTATGATGTCCCCGACCTTGACCGCCAGGGACGCCCTTGCGGGCTTATCATTGACCAGAACGCGGCCCGCATCGCAGGCCTCATTTGCCACGGTTCTCCGCTTGATCAGCCTGGATACTTTCAGATATTTGTCCAGTCTCATAATACTCCCGGAATTATGCGTTCACGAGATCCTTGAGAGCCTTGCCTGCCTTGAACTTCGGTGTCCTGGAAGCGGCAATGGCCATGTTCTCGCCGGTTCTCGGATTTCTTCCCTCTCTTGCAGCTCTCTCGGAAACCTCGAAGGTGCCGAAGCCTACCAGCTGGATCTTCTCACCCTTTGCCAGTTCTTCGGATACGATCTCGGTAAAAGCCTTTACTGCCTTCTCAGCGTCCTTCTTGGAAAGACCTGCCTTCTCAGCCATAGCTGCAACAAATTCTGCCTTATTCATCGAATGATTCCTCCTAATTATATTCGCGATAATTGAGCAGACAACATCCGCCCTTCGCGTAAGCTGTGAGCGCATTTCCGCTCACACGTACCTTTTTATTTATATAGATAACAGCATCTTTTGTCAAGGATCTTTTCTCAGAATGCAAAACACCCCTGAAAACGAAATATCGGGCGCCTCAGGGCGCCCGGTATTTCAGTCATAGACTTATTCCGCTTCCGCCTCATTTTCCTCCAAGGCAGTTGCTTCATACTTCGCGAGAATGATGTTCTGAATCATATCGCGTGTGGTTGAGTTGATAGGATGAGCAATATCCCTGTACTCCCCATCCGCAGCCTTGCGGCTCGGCATAGCGATGAACAGGCCCTTCTCGCCCTCAATCACCTTGATGTCATGGACAACAAACTCGTTGTCGAAGGTGACCGAGACAATCGCTCTCATCTTCCCTTCCTTGTCAATTCTT
>ONXW01000131.1 GCA_900321915.1 uncultured Eubacteriales bacterium | reverse complement strand
GCTTTTAACACAAAAGCGCCGTAAGGCACGATGTCCTCCTGCCCGGTCCTCTCATAATTGCTGATAATGCACTCCGCGCCGGCAAATTCCTCCGGAATGTCAAAATGCACCGCACGGTCAGAGAAGTTGCAGACAACGAGAAGCTTCTCTGTCCCCAGCGTCCTGGTGTAGACCCAGAGATCCGGATCCTCCGGGAGGAGCAGCTGATAGCCGCCGTAGACGATGATATCCAGCTCTTTCCTGAGGGCGATGAGCTTCTGATAGTAATGGAAGACCGAATCCGGACGTGCCAGGGCGTCCTCCGCATTGATCCTCTCATAGTTCGGATTGACCGGAAGCCAGGGCGTGCCTGCGGTGAACCCGGCATTCTTCTCCCGGCTCCACTGCATCGGCGTCCGGGCGTTGTCCCTGCTCTTCGCCTTCAGGGCGGCGAAGGCGTCCTCCGGCGTCATGATGCCCTTCCGCACAATCTCCTCATAGTTGCCCACGGAATCGATATCGTTGAACTCAGAGACGTCCTTCCACGGATAGTTGGTCATGCCCAGCTCCTCGCCCTGGTAGATATAGGGGGTCCCCTTCATCATGTGCAGGCAGGTAGCCAGCATCTTTGCGCTCTGTTCGCGGTATTCCTCCGAATCATTTCCCCAGCGGGACACGATGCGCGGCTGGTCGTGGTTGTCCCAGAACAGGGAATTCCAGGCGATGCCCTCCAGCCCGTTCTCCCAGCGGCTCAGCACTTCCTTCAGCTTTACAAGGTCCAGCTTCTTTGTGGTCCACTTGCCCGTCACCGGATCGCTGTCCACCGCCATATGCTCGAACTGGAAGCACATGGAGAGCTCAGTTCCCTCAAGGTTGCCGTATTTCTTGGCTTCCTCCAGGGTTACGCCGGAGCACTCTCCCACTGTCACAAGATCATACTTTGAGAGAACCCTGCGGTTCATCTCCTGCAGGTACTCGTGTACATGGGCCCCGTTGGCAGCGATGTTGAAATCGGTAAATCCCGTAGATTCCGCCTTTCCGTCCGGGAAATCCTGGTCCTTTGAGATAAGGCTGATGACATCCATGCGGAATCCGTCGATCCCCTTCGCAAGCCACCAGTCCATCATATCGAACACCTCGTCGCGGACCTTCGGATTGTCCCAGTTCAGGTCCGGCTGTTTCTTTGAAAAGAGGTGGAGATAATACTGGCCTGTCTCCCCGTCAAACTGCCATGCGCTTCCGCCGAAGCAGGATCCCCAGTTGCTGGGTTCCTTCCCGTCCTTCGGGTCTCTCCAGATATAATAATCGCGGTACGGGTTATCCTTCGACTTTCTGGATTCCACAAACCAGGCGTGCTCGTCGGAGGTATGGTTGACCACCAGATCCATCACGATCCTGAGCCCCAGGGAATGGGCCTTCTCCAGCATCCGTTCAAAGTCTTCCATTGTGCCGAATTCCTTCATGACAGCGCGGTAATTGCTGATGTCATACCCGTTGTCATCGTTCGGCGACTCATAGACCGGAGAGAGCCAGATAACATCTACCCCCAGCTCCTTCAGATAGGGAAGGCGCTCTGTGATTCCCGGGATATCGCCTACGCCGTCCCCGTCGCTGTCCTGGAAGCTTCTGGGATAAATCTGGTACACAACACTCTTATGCCACCACTTTTTTTCCATCTCGGTTCCTCCTCTTAAAGGGATTGGTGTTCTGATACAAGTTTACTGAATCTCCAGCACACAGGCCTCATAACCCCGGAGGGCCAGGGAATCGCTCCCCGTCTCCGGCGCCCCGGGCAGATTGTGCAGAAGGACTCTTGCCTTCCCCGGCAGGTGAATGTTCTTCGGATTCCGGTCAAAGTTTCCCGCCACCAGGATCCGTCTCCCTCCTTCTTCCCGGAGATAAGCCATCAGGTTTTTCTCCTCCGGAAGATATGGGGTAAGCGTCCCGTAAACCAGGATATCCTTATACGCCGGGTCTTTGCGGAGCCTGATCAGCTTCTGATAATAGTGATACAGGGAATCCGGGTTCCGCAGGTTCTCCTCCGCGTTGATTTCCGTATAGTTTTCATTCAGCGCAAGCCAGGGCGTCCCGTCGGTAAACCCGGCGTTTTTCCCGGCGCTCCACTGCATCGGCGTCCGGGCATTGTCGCGGCTGTAGGCGGAGACCGCCCGCAGGGCCTCCTCCTCGGAAAGTCCCGCGTCCAGGGCTACCTGATACTCATCGATGGAACTCACATCGTCAAACTCCTCCGCGGACTTAAACCTCCTGTTCTCCATTCCCAGCTCCTGCCCCTGATAGATAAAGGGAATGCCGCGGAGCAGGAAATAGACGGTAGCCAGGAGTTTCTTTGCTGCCGGACACAGGTCCTCTTCGGGGATATACCGGCTCACGCCCCGCGGCTCATCGTGGTTTTCAATGATATTGGAGAGGAACCCCATGGTTCCCACACGTTTCTGGGCCGCAAAAACGCAGTTCTTATAATCCTCCGGCAGGCATGGCCTGTTGTCATACCAGCCCTTCGGGCTTGCGCCGAAGATGGTCTCCGCAAAATCAAACATGCTGGAGAAATAGCCGTTCTCCCCGATATAATTCGGGATCTCTTCCGTTCTCTCGTTAAACACCTCGCCGACAGAGAAGGCATCATACCTGGAAAATGTCTCCGCCTGCATTTCCCCGAGGAACTCCCCGATCCCCCGCGCGTCCTCCAGCATGTGCCTGACGTTAGAGAGGCCGTCCTCCCGGTCCGGTTCATAGTTTTTGAAGGTCTGCGGCTTCTTGATGTTGATGATGGCGTCCACCCGGAAGCCGCCCAGGCCTTTCTCCAGCCACCAGTTGATGTTTTTATAGACTTCTTCCCGGACTTCGGGATTCTCCCAGTTCAGGTCCGGCTGCTTTCTGTGAAACACGTGAAGATAGAGCTTATCCGTCCCCGGAAGCTCCTCCCAGCAGGGACCGCCGAAATAAGACCTCCAGTTGGTGGGAAGTGTCCCGTCCGGGTTTTTGTCCCGCAGAAAGAAGAACTTTCCGTACTTTCCCTCCGGGTCCGCGCAGGCACGGCGGAACCACTCATGCTCGTCCGAGCAGTGGTTGACCACCAGGTCCATCAGGATGTACATATCCCGCTTCTTCGCTTCGGCGATCAGCTCTTCCACAT
>ONXW01000161.1 GCA_900321915.1 uncultured Eubacteriales bacterium | reverse complement strand
GAAGGCCTCCTGTTTGTGGGCGGCTTCGCCCATCCGCCGAACGCGGACGCGGTCCTCTGGTTCGTCAGGGAAGTCTTCCCGGCAATCCGGAGGGAGCTGCCGGTAAACTTCTACATCGTCGGATCCCGGGCGACGGAGGAGATCAAAGCCCTCCACAACCCGTCGGAAGGCATTATCGTGAAAGGCTTTGTCAGCGATGAAGAGCTCGCCGCCCTGTACCAGTCCTGCCGCCTGGTGGTGGTTCCCCTGCGCTACGGCGCCGGGGTAAAAGGCAAGGTGGTGGAGGCGATATATAACGGAGCGCCGATAATTACCACTTCGGTGGGGAGCGAAGGCATAGAAAACGTGGAAAATGTACTCGAAGTGGAGGATATGCCCGAAAACTTCGCAAAAAAGACCGTGGAGCTCTACAGGGATACGGAAAAGCTTCTCGCCATGAGCCGGGCCACCCAGGACTATATCCGGAGCCGCTTCAGCACCGAAGCCGCCTGGGAAGTCATAAAAACGGACTTTGCGTGAGCAGAGCTCTCGAGCTGCGGGCATGGCGCAGACAGAGGAACAGTAAAAGATGGAACAGCACACAGACCGCCGGCGGGAATACTGTCTGGACGGGATTAAGTTTATCGCATGCATGATTATCTTCTGGACGCACTTCGTCGGGGCGTTCTATTCGCTGTGCGCGGTAAACCCGGGGCTTTCTCCGCGGATGGAGCGGCTTCTCACCGGATCCCCCCTGAAAATCCTGACGGATTCGGCGATGATGCTCATGATTTTCATGATGATCAGCGGCTACCTGGCGGCGGGAAAGAGAATCCGCACATTCCGGGAGCTCTGGCAGTCCGCGGTGTTCCGCTACCTGCGGTTTGCGGTGCCCTTCCTCCTGGTGAACCTCCTGGTGTCAGCCCTCTGGTATTCCGTCGGGTTCAGGACGCAGGAGGCCGCGGAGCTTCTGCACAATGACTGGGTGAGGGGATTTTACGTGATCCCCGTGACGCCCGCCCTGGCTGTCCGGGAGGCGGTCACCCTGGGGTCGCTGGCAAACGGCCCGCTGTGGATGATGCGGCACCTGGCAGGCGCCACCTGCGCCGTGTATGTCTATACTTATCTGCGGGAGAGGATCTCCTCCGTGCGGGGAAATACTGACCGTCCGGAGGGCGGGAAATCTCCTGCTTTCCGCGGGACATGGGCTCTGCCCGCCGCGGATCTCGCGGTCCTTGCGGCGGTTTCCGCATTCTGTTCTTTCGCGGAAAAGCATCTTCTCTGGAACGGCATGTACCTGGTGCAGGCCTGCTTCCTGGGAGTATTCCTCCGGCACCTGCCGGAACCCTCCGAGGCCTTACGGGAACGGTTCCGCGCGGGATTCACCGCTCTGGCCGTTCTCGGCATTGCCCTCGAGGCCCAGGGCTACGTCACGATCCTGAAACTGGTCTTCCAGGCGGCGGGGGCGGAGGTTCCGGCCTGGCTCAGGTGGAATGCATGGTACTGCATGGGATTCAGCTTTCTGTTCCTGTGGGCGGTGCGGTATTCCGGATGGCCGAAGCGCCTGCTGGAGACGAAGGCAATGCGCCGTATCTCGGCGATTTCCTTCTCTGTGTTCCTGGTTCACTGGCCGGTGACAGCGGCATTTTCCTTCCGCCTTCTGCTGCGGATGGTCAATACCATGTCCTACAACCGGGTTTTTGTGTTTATTCTTGCGGTCACCACGCTCGCCGTGTGCGTCGCCGGCTGGCTGTATGAGATGAGCTGCGGGCGCCTGGCCGACAGGGTATCTGGGGCACTGCAGAAAATGGTCCGGAGGAGGTGGCCGGTTTCTTGAACAGATTCAATCGATTGGGGGCGGCGCTGCTTTTCCTGACCGTGGCGGCGGGAATCATCCTGCCCTGCGCCGTGCTGTTTCCCTGGGGAGGCCTGATGGACCACACGTTCCTGATGGAAACCACCTGGCAGATGCTGGCGGAGCTTCTCCTGATTATCCTGCTGATGGCGGGTTCTGCCCGCTTTATCCCGGACGATGCCCGGTTCCTCGGCGCCCTCGGCATCCTGTCCCTTGTGTTTGTCTACCTGCACGTGATGGTTCTGCCGCTTATGGTATCGCTCCTGTTCGTCTTCTGCGTATACCTCACGGGCCGGGGCCTGCGGAGGGGGATTCTCAGGATTTCCGGCTGCGGCGGCCCGGAGGCGGACCTGATCCTGGGCGCCTGCGCCGTCGTGGCGCTGTTCTGCGGCATGTCGCTCCTCCATCTCTGCACGGAGCGGGGCACGCAGGCTGCCTTCTGGGGGATTTCCGCCGTCTGTGCAATCCTGCAGAGAGGATATCTTCTGGAAACTGCCGCGAAGCTCAGGGATTTCCTGGCAAAACTCCGCAGGGACGGAATGCCGGCGGGGACATTTTCCAGGGCGGAAATCATCCTGATGCTCCTCGTGTTCCTCATCCAGGCGGGCCGGATGAACCGGTGGCTTGATTTTGACTCCCTCTGGTACGGCGTGCGTTCGCGCTACATCCTGATGATCGACGGGAGCATTTACACCAATCCGGGCATGGTGACCATGGTTTCGGTGTATTCCAAGGGATTTGAGATACTGACGCTGCCGCTCTGTTCCCTGGCCTCCCACAGCTACATGGTCTGCGTGAACCTGTGGCTCCTCGTGCTGGGCGCGGCGGAGTCCCGGAAGCTGGCCCGGTTTTTCGCGGAACCGGGAACGGCCAGGCTCGCGCCCCTCTTTACGATGGCCCTGCCGGCCATCACCAACATGTCCATCACGGCCAAGGCGGATATCATCACCTGGGCGGTGCAGCTGGCGATGCTGGTGTTTTTCTTCCGCTATCTGGAGGAAAAGCAGGTGCTGCTCCTGCTGTACACGGCGGCCGGCTGGATGTTCTCCCTGACGCTTAAGCCCACGGCCCTGGTGTTTTCCACCGCTGTCTGCGGCATGATGGGGCTTTACCTGCTGTTTACCCGGAAGCTTTGTCTCAGGGCGCCCCTGCGGGAGTGGGGGATGCTTATCCTGCCCTTCGCGGTGCTCTGCGGGGTCTGGGCGAGGACCTGGCGGATTACCGGCATGCCGGTCACAAGTATATTTACGTCGGTCTTTGAGAAGCTGGGCTTTTCCATGAAGTATCCCTTCGCGGTGTCCGCGCTGCCGCAGAACTGGCAGGAGGAGCCGCTGTGGTATACCTACCTGAGAAGGATTTACCAGATGCTGCTTCTTCCCTGCGGGAAGGATATGCGGCATGTGATCCTCGCGTGGGGAACGCCGATACTCCTGCTGTTCCTCGTGGTGATCCTCCTGGCAGCCCTTTCCGCCGGGCGCGTAAAGAAGGAGGAGATGCCGGCGGGGCGGAGGAATGCGGCATCTGCGCTTGCCGTGATTTTCTGGCCGTTTTTTGCGGTCAATTCCCTGAGCCTTTTCATGCTGTACCAGATTGACGGGAATTATTTCCTCCTGCTGTACAGTATGCTGATTCTCTGGACTGTGTACGCCATCGGGCGGGTGAGGGATAAGGCGCTCAAAAAAAGCATCCGGCTCGCCTTTATCCCGATGCTTGCCTTCTGCCTGTTCATGACGTCCCTCACCAACTGGATCATGGGCACCGGCTTCAATGAGATTGATCCGGTCAACAAGGGCCGGATGAACCACTGGGCCATGGAGCACTACGGGATGATCGTGCGGGGCAACACCAATATCTGGGAAATGCTCGCGGCTGACCGCGGAAACCGCGTGATTGCCTTCGGCTATATGCCCTACTGCCTGCAGTTTCCGTGCAACGTCCAGGGATATCTGGATGTGACCAGCCCCTGGGGAAATGTGGACCTGGTGATGACGACGGAAGCATTTTCCGAATACATGCGCTGGGCGGGGACGGATTATCTCTACGCGGAGGCGGGGTATTTCAACCCGGACAATGAGTGGAGCTACTGGCTGATGCGGCAGCTCATCGCCGAGGGCCGGGCGGACGACCTGTATTTCGAGAACGGGAACTGCCTGATGCGTCCGGCACAAACGCCCGTTTCCCCGGAAAAGGCGCAGGAAAACCTGCAGAACTTTGATGCGCTCGTCTATGTGAATATGCCGAAATGAGTCATTTTAAATACGGAGGAATGATTGAATGAATCGCTGGGACGAATATCTCGACGACCTTGTGGCGCGCTATCCGGTGCTTGGGCCCGTGAAGGAGGACATCCGGACGCTTTTTGAAATGCTCAGGGCCTGCTATGAGAGGGGCGGAAAGCTCCTCACCGCCGGAAACGGGGGAAGCTGCGCCGATGCCGAGCACATCGTGGGGGAGCTGATGAAGGGCTTCACCAAGAAGCGCGCCGTTCCCGAAGCGTTTGCCGAAAAGCTCAGGGCTGTGGACCCGGTCATTGGGGAGGTGCTGGCAAAGGGCCTGGAGCAGGGCCTTCCCGCCATCACGATGAACAGCCATCCGGGGCTTTGCACCGCTTTCCTGAACGATGTGGACGGAACCTATCTCTACGCGCAGCAGCTGATGGTGCAGGCAAAGAAGGATGACGTCTTCCTGGCCATCTCCACCTCGGGCAATTCCAGAAACATTGTGGCCGCCTGCGTGTGCGCCAGGGCAAAGGGAATCCCGGTACTGGGACTTCTGGGAAAGACCGGCGGGGCCGTCCTTCCCCTGTGCGACGCGGCGGTGGTGGTGCCGGAGATGGAAACCTACAAGATCCAGGAGCTGCACCTGCCCATCTATCACACCCTCTGCCTGATGCTGGAGGAATACTTTTTCCCGGGGGACTGACGCGGTATGGAAATATACGGGACACTGGGGCCTTCCTGCGGCAGCCGGGAGGTTCTCGCGGCCATGTTCCGGGCGGGGATGACGGGAATCCGGCTGAACCTCTCCCACGTAACCCTGGAAGAGAGCCGCGGTTTGATAAAACTGTACCATGACGCCGCGCGGGATGCGGGCATACCGGCTCCGGACCTCCTGGTGGACATGCAGGGGCCGGAGCTGCGGATCGGGCGGCTTGAAGAGCCCCTCCGCCTGGAAGAGGGGGACCTGGTAAGGCTTTCCGCGATACAGGCGCCGGAAGAGGTGATGCCGTACCTTCTGCCGGGCCGTGAGCTGCTCCTGGACGACGGGAAGATACTTCTTTCCGTCCTGGAGGGAGGAGAAGCGCGGGTTCTCCGCGGCGGTATCCTTTACGGCAGGAAAAGCCTGGCCGGGGCCGATCCCGGCATGTTCCGGGACCTTAGGCTCCCTGCGCTCACCCGGGCGGACCGGGAAAACCTGAAGCTGGCGAAGGCCCTGGGCGTGACCGGCGTGATGCAGCCCTTTGTGCGCGGCCCGGAGGACCTGCGGGAGCTCCGCGGGGCGATTCGTGAGGAGGGCGCGGGGCATCTCAGGATTTTTGCCAAGATTGAAAACCTGGCGGGGGTGGAGCATCTGCCGGAGCTTTTGCCGGAGGCGGACGTTATCGTCATAGCCCGGGGCGATCTGGGGAACGCGGTGCCGCTCCCGGAGCTTCCCGGGGTGCAGAAGAATATCGCGGAAACCTGCCTCGCGGCGGGAAAGCCGTTCCTTGTGGTGACGCAGATGCTCGCCAGCATGGAGGAGAACCCGGTTCCCACGAGGGCGGAGGTTTCCGATATTTTCAACGCCATCCTGGACGGGGCATCCGCCGTGATGCTCACCGGGGAAACCGCCGTGGGAAAGTATCCCGCTGAGGCGGTGCGGTACCTGAGGGATACCGCGGAGCAGGCGCTTCTGTGGAACAAAGCCCGCGGGATGCGGGCGGATCATGCCGCGGAGCGCGGAAATGTTTTATGAGTCAGATGAAGCTGTGAGAGGAGACAGGGGAGAATGGAACTGATCAGGGAAGAATTCGGAGCGGCGGCGGACGGCCGCACGGCTTATCTTTATACATTGAAGAATGACAGGGGCATGGAGGTGTCCGTGACGGATTACGGCGCATCCCTTGTCCGAATCATCGTGCCGGACCGGAACGGAAATCCGGTGGACTGTGTCCTGGGGTACGACAGCGTGGACGGGTATGTCCACAATCACGGGAGCATCGGCTGTGCCGTCGGCAGAAACGCCAACCGCATCGGCGGAGCGAAGGTCACCATCGGCGGCCGGGTATATGAGCTGGAGAAAAATGACGGGGAGAACAACCTCCACAGCGGGAGCGTGCGCTCGGCGCAGTTCTTTTACCAGGCAGCCGTAAAAAAGGACAGCTCACGGGCAGCGGCGGCATTTTCCAGAATCATGCCCGACATGGAGCAGGGATTCCCGGGGGCCCTGGATGTGACCATAACCTACACCCTGACCGCCGACAACGAGCTGATTATCGATTATGACGCGTCCTGCGACACGGATACGGTGGTGAATTTCACCAACCACAGCTATTTTAACCTGTCCGGGCAGGGAAGCGGCGATATCCTGGGGCATATCGTCACCATCGACGCGGATTGCTATACCGCCGCCGTGGCGGGCATTCCCACCGGGGAGCTTGTCCCGGTGGAGGGGACGCCGATGGACTTCAGGACCCCGCGCCCCATCGGGGACGGCATTGATGCGGACTACGCGCCGCTTACGGACTGCGGCGGCTATGACCACAATTATGTGCTGAAGACCGACGGGGAAGTGCGCGCCGTCGGCAGCTGTGAAAGCCCCAAGACAGGGATCCGGATGGAGGTCCGCACCGACCTGCCGGGACTGCAGCTCTACACCGCGAACGGGCTGGGAAATGTCGCCGGAAAGAACGGCGCCCGGTACGCCGACCGCGGCGGCGTGTGCTTTGAGACACAGTATTTCCCGAACGCCTGCAATGAGCCGAAATTTAAGAGCAGCATCCTGCCGGGCGGGGAGATGTATCACAGCGAGACAGTATACGCATTTTCGACAGGGAAATGATGATTCCGGGGACTGAGGGGAGGTGGATACCATGGATGAGCGGTTAAAGAGGGTATTCTATGCCGTGCCTGCCGCCGCGGGCATGGTGTTCTGCCTGTGGTACCTCAGCCGCGCGGCCATCAATCTCTGCTATACGGACTACATCCGCCTGGTGAACTCCTACCTGCCGGATGTGACGAACCCGGCAAAATTCCTGGTGCCGGACATCCTGACCCGGTGTCCGGTGACCTACCTTTTCCGGATCATCAATGTAAAGCTTCTGCGCTACAACACCTGGTTTGATATGATCCTCGGCGTCCTGTCCATGGGCCTGGGCGCCTTCGCCCTCGGGCTGTACGCCCGGCGCAGGGAGATGAACCCGGTGTATTTCCTGCTCCTCATGGCTGTCTATTACAGCCTGCACCAGTGGGAAATGCTGACGAACGGGACGGGCTGGGTCTGCTATCTCGCCGTCTCCGGATTCTTCTGGCATTTCGCGGTGCTGGACTATGCCGCCTGGGACGGGGCGAGCCACCGCAGGGACAGGCTTCTCCTGTACCTCCTGCCGTTTCCGGTGATCCTGGCCGCGGCGGGGCAGTACTGCGCTTCTTACGCGGCAATCCTGTTCTTTGCCTATGTCATGCTGCTTGCGCGCGACCGCGGGATGCGGCGCAGGACCCTGGTATGGGCTTTCGGGCTGGTATTTGCCATGACGGCTTTCGGCCTCTACCTCTGGAGCAATTCCTATGCCGTCTATGAACACCGGGAGACCACGGAGCTGACGCTTATGGCGGCATGGAAGACGGATTTCCTGTTCCCGGCGCGGTTCCTCGTGAAATCCTTCGCGTCCGACCTGGTCGGCATCGGGCCCCTGCTCTCCTGGGAGGGACACGGGGCGGCCGGGGAGGCGGCTGTGTACGGGACGGGGATTCTCGCCATCGCCCTCTATCTGTGGGCGCTGGTTAAAATCCTGCGGACCCGGATGTGGGAGGATACGATCCTTCCCATCCTGCTGGTGCTCTCCGGGGGGCTGAACCACCTGCTGGTGCTGGCGGCCCGGTGGATCTTCCTGGACGACGGCTACGGGATGAGCTCCCGCTACGCCCTGCAGTACAGGATGGGGATCCTGGGGATCCTGCTGGTCTTTGCGGCGGCGGAAAGCGCCAGGGATGAGGCGGGAATCCGCTTTTCACGGCCGAGGCGCGTCCTGGAGGTTGCCTGCATGGCGCTGGCCTGCTGTGCTGTCCTGGCCGGAACCCTCTATACTGACAGGGAGGAGATAAGGACGGCGCCCTACCGGAAGGCGATGATGGAAGAAGCGAAAAATATCGCCCTCCACTGGGAAGAAGCCTCCGATGAGGACCTGAAGCTGTACCTGCAGCATGACCCGGAGCAGGTGAGAAAAGCCATGAAAATCCTGGAAGACAACAGGCTGAATGTGTTCCGCTGAGGCAGTCTGCGCGGGCGGGGCCAGAACCCGGCGTAAGAAGACCCCTTCCCCCGGAAATGTAAAATGCAGGGATTTAATGAATTTTTTCCTTGCGGGTTTTACGGTTTAAAGATAGTATGTAGGATGTGAACTTATTTGGTTTGCCCAAGGAGTGTATAATCTATGAAAGTTGTAATACTGGCCGGCGGGTTCGGTACGAGGATCAGTGAGGAGAGCTACCTGAAGCCGAAGCCGATGGTGGAAATCGGCGGACAGCCGATTCTCTGGCACATTATGAAGTACTATTCCGAATTCGGGTACAATGATTTTGTTGTCTGCCTGGGTTATAAGCAGTACGTGGTGAAAGAGTATTTTGCCCAGTATTTCCTGCATACATCAGATATCACATTTGACCTTGCGAATAACCGGATGGAGGTTCTCCGCAAGCACGCGGAACCCTGGAAGGTGACGCTTGTGGATACGGGGCTTCACACCATGACCGGCGGACGGATCAAGCGCGTCCGGGAATACCTGGAAGAGGAGCCGTTCTTCCTGACCTACGGGGACGGCGTTTCCAATGTGGATCTCCGCGCCCTCGCGGATTTTCATAAAAAGCACGGGCGGATCGCAACCATCACCGGCGTCAACGTGGGACAGCAGTTCGGCGTCATGTCGGTGAATGAGAACGGCCAGATCCTGGAATTCCGCGAGAAAAAGGACGATGACGGCCGTATGGTAAACGGCGGGTTTATGGTGATGAACCCGCAGGTGTTTGACTATATCGCGGGAGATGAAACCGTACTGGAGAAAGCGCCTCTGGAAAACCTGGCGAAGGACGGCCAGCTGATGGTCTACCAGCACAGCGGATTCTGGAAGTGCATGGATACCCAGAGGGATCACAGGCAGCTGGAGGAGCTCTGGGGCAGCGGGAAGGCGCCCTGGAAGATCTGGAGTTAGGCGGATACGCCCGGCCGTGTTCCCGGAAATCCGGAGTTGGGAAATATGAAAATGAATTTACCGGAGTTTTATCGAGGAAAAAAAGTGCTTGTGACCGGAAATACCGGTTTCAAGGGCGCGTGGCTCACACGCATGCTTACACTTTTCGGCGCGGAAGTGACAGGGTTTGCCCTGGAACCTCCCACCGATCCGAGTTTATTTCGAATCCTGCGGCTTGAGGAAACCGTGGACCAGGTTTACGGGGACGTGAGGGATCTTCCCCGCCTGGCGGAGACTTTCAGGCGCGCAAGGCCGGAGATTGTGCTGCACCTCGCGGCGCAGCCCATTGTCCTGGAGTCCTACAGGGACCCGGTCGGAACCTATGGCACCAATGTCATGGGGACCGTCAACGTGCTGGAATGTGTGCGGCTGACGGACTCCGTGCGGTCGGTGGTCAATGTGACCACGGACAAGGTGTACCTGAACCGGGAGTGGGAGTACGGATACCGGGAAACTGACAGGCTGGACGGTTTTGATCCCTATTCGAACAGCAAATCCTGTTCGGAGCTTGTGACGGCCAGCTACCGCCGCTCCTTCTTCGGGGAAGGGGAGCGGAAATGCGCGGTTTCCACCTGCCGCGCGGGCAATGTGATCGGCGGCGGCGATTTCGCTAAGGACCGCATTGTGCCGGACTGCGTCCGCGCTGCCCTGGCGGGGGAGCCGGTGATACTCCGGAACCCTTATTCCACCAGGCCCTACCAGCACGTGGCGGATCCGCTCCTGGTATACCTGACGGTGGCCATGGAGCAGTGGGAGGCGCCGGAGCTGGCGGGCAGCTACAACGTAGGTCCGGATGACCGCGACTGCGCGGAGACGGGAAGGCTGGCGTCGCTGTTCTGCGAGGAATGGGGACACGGCATGGAGTGGAAGACAAACCGGAAACGGGGTCCCCACGAGGCCAACTTCCTGAAGCTGGACTGCTCAAAAATCAAAAGAACCTTTGGCTGGAAGCCGAGACTGCACATAGAGGACGCGGTGGAAAAGACCGTGGAATGGACCAAGGCCTGGAGGGACGGCGCCGACATGCGCGCCGTGACTGACCGGCAGATATGGAAGATCTGCGGGCTGCGTCCGAAGCAGGACCATGATGAGAGAAAGGCAAGACCTGATGACTGAGAAAGAACTTGCGCGGCAGGATATCCTGGCGCGTGTTCGCGATTACTGCGATAGATATCACAATACAGAGAAGGCATTTGAGCCGGGAGACCGGATCCCGTACGCATCCAGGGTTTACGATGCGGACGAGATGGTGAACCTGGTGGACAGCGCCCTGGAATTCTGGCTGACCTCCGGACAGTGGACGGAACAGTTTGAGAAGGGACTCGCGGAGTATCTCCATGTCCGCTTTGCCTCTCTGGTCAATTCCGGATCCTCCGCGAACCTGCTGGCGTTTATGGCGCTGACTTCGCCCCTGCTGGGGGAGAGGCAGATCCGCCGCGGGGACGAGGTCATCACGGTGGCGGCGGGATTTCCGACGACCGTTACCCCGATGATCCAGTACGGGGCGGTGCCGGTTTTTGTGGATGTCACCATCCCGCAGTACAATATTGACGTTACGATGCTGGAGAAGGCGTACTCGGAGAAGACGAAGGCGGTCATGATCGCCCATTCCCTGGGGAATCCCTTTGACCTCGGCGCCGTATCCTCCTTCTGCAAAAAGCACGGCCTCTGGCTGGTGGAGGACAACTGTGACGCCCTGGGAAGCACCTACGAGCTGGACGGGGAGAAGAGATTCACCGGAACCATCGGGGATATCGGAACCTCCAGCTTTTATCCCCCGCACCACATGACCATGGGCGAGGGAGGCGCGGTGTACACGGACAATCCGCTGCTGCACCGCATTGTCCGGTCCTTCCGTGACTGGGGACGCGACTGTGTGTGCCCGCCGGGCAGGGATGATACCTGCGGCCACCGGTTTGACGGCGCATACGGCGATCTGCCCGCCGGATACGACCACAAGTATGTCTATTCCCATTTCGGGTACAACCTGAAAGCGACGGACATGCAGGCGGCCATCGGCTGCGCGCAGCTGAAGAAGATGCCGCTCTTTGCGGAGCGCAGGCGCCGCAATCACCGCAGGCTCCTGGAGGAGCTCCGGAAGAGGAACGCGGAACAGTATTACATCCTTCCGGAACCGGCGGAAGGCGCGGATCCGGACTGGTTCGGATTCCTGCTGACCTGCCGGGAAGGCACGGACCGGACACGGGTCGTGCGCTATGTGGAAGAGCACGGAATCCAGACGAGAATGCTGTTTGCCGGCAATCTCATCAAGCATCCCTGCTTTGACGCCATGCGGGATACGGGCGAAGGCTACCGGGTTGCCGGGAGCCTTGAAAACACTGACCGGATCATGCGGGATACCTTCTGGGTCGGCGTATATCCGGGAATGACAGACGAAAAGACGGAGTATATGGCGCAGATACTTGCGGAAGCCGCGGCAGTCTGAACCTGCCCGGCCGCACGGAAGAACGGAGGAAGCGATGGGCAATACAGCATTTGACCTGACTGAGGTACACCGCGCGAACCTCTTCATGCTCAAGGAAATCGACAGGATCTGCCGGAAATACGGACTGAAATACATTCTCGATTCCGGCACGCTCCTGGGGGCCGTGCGCCATCACGGCTTTATCCCCTGGGATGACGATGTGGACATCGCCATGACACGCCCCAACTATGAGAAGTTTTCAAAGGTGGCGAGACGGGAGCTTCCGGAGGGCATTACCCTTCTTCGGCCGGAGGATATCCGGAAGGGGAAGGTTTTCTATGACTTTACCGCCAGAATAATATACGAGAAAAGCAAAAGGTATTCGGAGAACGAGGACACGGATTATTACGGGGAACGTCTCAACCACCTGTGGATTGACATATTCGTGATCGATCGGATACCTGACAGCAAGAACGGCGACCGGACCGCGCGTTTTCTGCAGAAAGCGGTTTACGGGCTCGCCATGGGACACCGCCGGGAACTGGATTACGAAAAATACAGTCCCGCGGACAAACTCCGCGTGCATGTGCTCGCGGGAGCCGGGAAGCTTATCCCGATGCCGGCCATTTTCCGCCTTCAGCGGAGGCTGGCGATGAAAGACCGCAAAAAGAAAACAAAACACATGTATTATACAAACTATGCGCCGGACTGGATGTATGTCACCCTGGAAAGCCGCTGGCTGGAGGATGTGATAGACATTCCTTTTGAGGACACCTTCCTCATGGCCCCGGCTGCCTACGACGAGATGCTGCGCCAGCTCTACGGGGACTATATGCAGCTCCCGCCGCAGGAAAAGCGGGTTCCGGAGCATTCGGATTTTACATTCTGGACAGAAGAAGCCTGAGATGGAAAAGACAAAGACACTGTCGGTGGTGGTTTCCGTGTACAACGAGGAAGCCGCGCTGGAAGAATTCTATAAAACTGCAGAACCGGTATTCGCAGACCTGCCCTGGGATTATGAGCTGGTCTTTGTAAACGACGGCTCCGCGGACGGTTCCGACAGGATTCTCCGGCAGTTTTCCGCACGGAACCCCAAAGTCCGTGTGATTGAATTTTCCAGGAATTTCGGCCATGAAGCAGCGATGATCGCGGGCATTGACTACAGCCGCGGGGACGGGATTGTCTGCATGGACGCTGACCTGCAGCACCCCCCGGAGCTCGCCCGTGATATCGTCGCCCGCTTTGAGGAAGGCTTCGAGGTTATCAGCATGGTCCGCACGGAAAACCATTCCGCGGGCCTTGTCAAAAACATTACCAGTGCCGCGTTTTACCGGCTGATCAACCGCATATCCGAGCTGGAGCTTCTGGAAAATGCCTCCGATTTCTTTGCGGTATCGGAAAACGCGGCGGAAGTTCTGCGCACGAATTACCGGGAAAAAGTCCGGTTTCTGCGGGGCTACGTCCAGAATATCGGTTTCCGGAAAACCGTAATCACCTACGCGGCAAAACCGCGGGTTGCGGGAGAGAGCAAATACAGCATCCGGAAGCTGTTCCGTTTTTCCATCAATACGATTCTCTGTTTCTCGGATCTGCCGTTAAAGCTCGGCGTCTATTCGGGACTTTTTGTGGGATTTCTCGGGCTCCTGCTGATGATCTACACGATCTGGAGCCGTGTTGCGGGCGGCACACCGAGCGGATACGCCACCATCGTCGTGGCCCTCTGCTTCATGTTTGCCATGCTTTTTGTTGTGGTGGGGATAATCGGTGAATATATCGCGATTCTCTTCACGGAACTGAAGGACAGGCCCATCTACATCGTTCGCGAAACCGTGAATATGCAGGGACAGGAAGGGGCCTGCGCGACACAGGAGAGAGAATAATAATGCAGTTTTTTAAATATAGATGGCCGGCATCAGCCTGCGCCCTGATCGGCGCGGCGGTGCTGGCAGTTACGCCTGCCATGGCTTCCTACGGGGCAATCATGCCCCGGGCCGGGGAGGTTATTGCAGTGACGCTTGCGCGGCCGGTATGGCCTTATGATACCGGTGTGCTTTCCGAGTCCGGAATCGTCATGGACCTGGATTCCGGCGCTGTCCTCTACGGGCAGAGAATCCACATGCAGGAGGCGCCGGCCAGCATCACGAAGCTTCTGACGGCCCTGGTGGTCCTGGAAAATGCTTCCCTCGACGAGCGCGTGGTCTATTCCCACGATGCCGTCTACAACGTGGAGGGCGGCAGCGGAAACAAATACTCCCTGGATGAGGGGGATGAGCTGTCGGTGGAGGACGCCCTTTACCTGCTGCTTCTGGCTTCGTCCAACCAGTCCGCCAATGCGCTGGCGGAGCACGTGGCCGGAAGCCGGGAAGGCTTCGTAGACATGATGAACCGGAAGGCAAAAGAGCTGGGCTGCGAAGACAGCCATTTTGCCAACCCTTCCGGACTCAACGATGAGACGCAGCTCACGTCCGCCTACGATATGGCGCTGATCGGCAAAGCGGCCTACAGCAATGAAAAGCTTCTTGAGATCGGCTCAACCACCAGCCACAAGATCGGCCCCACCAAAAACTATCCCAACGGGCCGACGGTCAAGATGGAGCATAAGCTCCTGATCACCGAGGATGAGACCAGCCCCGAGTTCTACCCCTACGCCGTGGCGGGAAAGACGGGATATACCTCCATTGCGGGGCAGACCCTGGTGACCTACGCGGTGAAGGAGGACAGGCGGCTGATCGCCGTGACGATGAAGAGCACGGCCAGAACGCACTACAGCGATACCATTGCCCTGCTGAATTTCGGGTTTAACCAGTTTAAAAATGTCCGCATTGCGGAGAATGAGAAGGAAATGCTCTCCGGGAACGCGCCCGTGGATCTGGGCGGAGAGCTGTACGAGCCGTCCGATCTCTCCATCGATGAGAATGCGGTGATAACCCTGCCCGTCGATGCGGAATTCTCCGACGCGGAGCGGACTGTGCTTACCGGCAGCGATATGCCGGAGGGGGCTTCCGTGGGAACGGCGGCCTACCTGCGGTATGCCTATGATGACCGCACCATCGGCGGCGTGTTCGTAAACAGCGAGTCGAAAGCCATCGCGGCGACGGCTCCGGAAGAGACGGAGACGACCGTGCCTCCCACAGTGGAGGAGACGGCTGAAAACGGCGGCGGGATTTCCGGAAAGGCGTCGGAGCTGATCGGCATTGTGGAAGAGGGGATGCATGCGGTCGGAAGGACCGTCCGGTATTTTATCCGGGATGTGGCCGAGCAGGCGGACCGGCTTCCGAGAAACCTTCTCTACGGCCTGGTGGGCGGTCTGGCGCTCTGCCTTGTGGTGCTCTACTTCACGGTATCCTCCGGGCTCAGGGCGAGAAAAGCGGAGAAAGAGCTGGAAGGCCGGCGGGAACGCCGCAAGAAGCGCCTGAAGGAACTCGGCGTGACGGAAGAAGAATTTGCTTCCATGGTGGACGCCCGCTGGGGCGAGGCAGCGGAAGCCCGGAAGGCGGAGGAAGAGGTGCTGGCGGAAGTGGCGGCGGCCGATGCGGTCAATCTCCTTCCGGAAAATGTGGAGGATCTGGACGGGGCCGATACGGCGGAATTCCCGAAAGTGAACCCGCCTGCCGCGGCAGAGGAGCCGGCGCCGGAGGAAATGCCGAAAAAACCGAGATCCCGGAGGAAACCGGGAAAGGGGTAAAGAGCCCGGAGAATATTAATATTTCTTGAAGGTTTCCGAAAGTTACTGTATTTCCCTGTCCCTATAGAGTATAATACGAACACTTACGAAGCTATGGAGGGATAAGATCTGATGAAGAAGTTACTGCTGCTGGGCTTATGTGCGGGAGCACTGCTGTTTGGCGGCTGCACCAAGAGTACTATCGTTAATCCGGATGAATATACGCTGGCGGCGAACCCTGATTTTGAAGAAAAGAAAGATGTAGAGATAGAGTGGCAGCAGGTAAGCGACGACGCGAAAGAGCTGTTCCTGAATACGGAGGATTATCCTTACGCGAAGGACCTGGTCATCCTGCTGGAACCCACGGAGAAGAAGCTCCAGCTTCTCTGGGTGGTGGCTGATGATTTCCCGGAGGAGGAGCTGGACCGCTACGCGGAGGACCTGGTCAAGGAATTCAATGATATCGTAGCTTCCCAGGATTTTTCCATTGAGCGCGCCGGCACAGACTCCTACGGCGGGCTGTGGAAGGAATACGGGCTGTCTGTGGGTATTATCCCGGAGAGCACAAAAGAGGATCCGGACACATGGTTCATGGACGTCACCTACGAGGCCGGGACGGATTTCAAGCTCCCGAACACGTCGGAGGCGCTGGCATATATGGAGAATCAGCCGGATGACGGCGAGGACGCAGAAGAGGATACCGGGGAGGAAGAAGAATAAGAATCAAGGGCGTATCCGTGCCTGAGGGAGGACCGGGGAGAGAAGGCGTTTGTTCAAAGTTTGTTCAAAATCTTTTCAAAATCCTTTTACAAAAATAACATGATTCCTTCATGACTCCCCTTTATACTTTGAGATGTAGCAAGGATACAGCTTACAAGATTTTTTTCATAATACCGAGCTGATAGTAGTTCAGCTCTCCTCCCTTTTTTCAAAAGGCCTCCCACTGCTGGGGAGGTCTTTTGTTGTTTATCTCAGTGGGACTTGAATGGAATGAAAGAGAGATAACCGGTAATGAAGATAATCCATTGCGCTGACATTCACCTGGACGCCCAGATGACATCCTTTCTCCCGCCGGACAAGGCGAAGGAGAGGCGGCAGGAGATCCTGCAGACATTTCTCCGGATGATCGACTATGCGGGGGAGCATGAGGTCCGCCATATCCTGATCGCGGGCGACCTGTTTGATTCGGCAAATATTACCGCGGCCGCGCAGAATGCTGTGGTTGCCGCCATAGAAGGGCATCCGGAGATCCGGTTCTACTTTCTGCGGGGGAACCACGATGCGGAAGGATTTCCCGACACGCTGGAGAAGATCCCGGAAAACCTCAGGCTGTTCGGGGATACCTGGACCAGCTACGGCCTGGACCGGGACAGGAACATGCGCATCGTGCTGATCGGCGCGGAGCTTACGGAGG
>ONXW01000124.1 GCA_900321915.1 uncultured Eubacteriales bacterium | reverse complement strand
GAGGCCGGGGACACCGCCACGGTGGAAACGCTGCTCTACGCCCTGCTGCTGAAATCCGCCAACGAGGCCGCCAACGCCCTCGCGGAGCATGTGTCAGGCACCACCAAGGATTTCGCGGCGCTGATGAACGAGACCGCGGCTTCCCTGGGCTGCGTGGATTCCCATTTCGCGAATCCCAGCGGCCTGAACAACGCAAACCACTATGTCAGCGCCTACGATATGGCCCTGATAACAGCCGCAGCGCTGAAGAATGACACCTTCGCCCGCATTGTGTCCACGCCCTACTATGAGCTGCCGCCCAACGGAAAATTTCCCGACGGCCAGGGCATTTCCCCGGGCAACAAGATGGTCAAGTCCAACTGGAAGGACCAGTACCGCCCCGACGTTATCGGCGGCAAGACCGGCTACACCTCCATCGCCATGAACACGCTGGTCAACGGCGCAAGGCAGGGGGATTTCACCGTCGTCACCGTCGTCCTGCACAGCGACAACACCCAGTATGAAGACACCGCGCGGATGATGGATTTCGCCTTCGCGAACTTCCAGTCGGTAAAAGCCTCGGAAGCCAGCACGCAGTTCAGCAGCCTGACGGACGATCTCACCTTCGCCGGCATGCGCCTGAAGAGCGCCACCAGGCCGGCCATCGACCCGGACAGCCGCATCACTCTTCCGAAGACGGCCTCCGTCCGGGACCTCACCTGGAACCTGGATTACGAGGCCCTCGACGGCGCCCCCTCCGGGTCTGTGGCAAAGATCCGCTGCTACCTCGACGACATTCCGGTGGGCAGCGCCTGGCTGACCCTGCAGACCTACGACGACACTTACTCCTCCGACCCTGTGGTGGAGCGCGCCGTCCGCTCGGTGCTCGGCACTTCGGAGGAATCTTTGGAAAATGTCCCCGACCGGCAGAAAAAAACCGCCGGCCCTGAGGACGGCGGTAATAAATCAGGTATTTTCCTGTGGGTCGGGGAGCACAGGCTCATGACCGCAGCCATGCTCCTGATCGCCGGAGTTCTTATCTTCTGCGTATCCTACCTGCGAAGGCAGGCCCAGAAAGACGCCATGGAGTCCCTCATGCGGCGCGCCAAAAGGGCGGAGCGCCTGCAGGATGAGCCCCCTCTCCTCATCATTCCCCAGAAATGGAGAGAACCGGAAGGGGAGGACGACACCCCGGAGGATGGCGGATACCTCGATGACAGCGACCCGGAGGATGAGGAATATCTTGACGACATCTCTCCAGACGAAGAACACCCCGATGACATTTCCCCGGACGACGAAGAATTCTTCGACTGAATCAGCCCCGGGCAGCCGTAATAAACCAAATCACCAGAAGAACAGGATAACACATCCGCGCCGCCGCAGTCAGGACGGGCGATGTTTTTCCGGGCAGTCTCTCACAGAGCCTCCGGAGGAGCAGCACAGCCGCCAGTCCCGCAAGAACTGCAGGCGGCGCATTGTTGTATGTGAGGACCGGGGCATCCGGCCTGGTCATTCCCAGGTAAATCATTGCCAGAAGGCCCAGGGCCCCTGCCGCCAGAATCAGGCGGGTATGCTTCTTCGCCGCATTTCCCGTCCCGTAGTATCCCAGGAACAGCAGGGATTCCCACCCCGCGAGGAATGTCGGCATCAGGAACTGGTAGCCGTGCAGCGGGAAATAGGTGAATACCGCGTGAAGCAGGATCACCGCAAACGCCGTCTCATTCTGCAGCCGTTCCGGCATCCGCGTGAAAACGAAATACAGGAAAGGCGCCGACAGCAGCGCCCCGCAGAGCACCAGGGGCGGCCAGTAGGGCGGGTTCGCCGCGTAAGGGCCGGCAAAGAAATTTGTCACATTTCCCCACAGGTTTTCCGGCAGGAAAATGTCCCCGCCGAAGAAGACCGCGGAAAGCGCGACATAGGCCAGGAAGGCCGGCAGCATAATCCAAAGGAAGCCACGGAGATACACTTTTTTAAAGGAAAGCTCCTCCGCGCCGGAGAAGAGAACCGCGCCCGCGCTCATGATAAGAAGCACGGCCCCGATTTCTCCCGCGGCCCTCGCCTTCCCCGTCACCATGCCGAGGAGAAGGAGGGAAGACGCCAGAAGAAGGACGCAGGGAAGCTGCGGCGTGCAGCCGGTTTCCGGAGCAGAATCATTCTGCGGGGCACCGCCGGCTTCCGGGCAGGATGCACCTTCCGCCGCCAAAGCACCGGCTTCCGGAGCAGAAGCGCACCGCCGCGCCTCCTCATCCCGCGAAAACAGGTGAGCGGCGGCATTTTCCAGCGCGGAAAATACTTTCTCACAGACTGTCACGGCGCAGAGCACCACGGTGTTGTCAAATACGAGGGCAATGCCCGCGCTGATGGCAAAGGTCAGGAAAAATGTGGCCGGGATGCCGCCGATGATGCCGAAGCTCATGGCGCTTATGCCGAGAATATCCCCGACAATCCGGTACAGCACCAGCCAGTGCACCAGCAGCACGGAAAAGCTGATTTTCCCGAGGAAAAACAGCAGCTTCCCTTCCCCGGAAAACCAGTCGTCCGCGTGTTTCCGGAAAAACAGGAAGATGGCCGAAGCCCAGAGGACCATCAGCGTCGCGTTGTTGTAGATGAGGAAGAGGTAGTCCTCCCGGGTGCGGCGGACCGCCAGCATTATCATGAGGGCGAGGATGCCGCCGGCAAGGAACTTTTTATAGTGCCGGAGCGCCCGCTCCGTCGTCAGGTAATATCCCAGCAGGAAAACGGAATCCCACTGCGCCAGGAAGGAAATAAACTGGAACTTTACGCCGAACAGGTAGCTGTAGGTGAACAGCGTGTGCAGCGCGAGGATCACCAGCGCCAGGGTGTCCAGCATCTCTCCGGACATGCGGCGGACGGCGTAGACGTAGAGGGGCGCCGCCAGGTAGAAGGTGATGATGGCGTGCATCAGCCAGAAATGGGGCGTGGTCCCATCCTGGAGCGTGATAAAGCACTGGGACAGAAGCCGCCAGTTGGCCGGCACCAGGAAAGACGCCCCGTAAATATAGCCGTAATACAGCAGGAAATACAGGACGCAGGGGATGAGCACCCGCAGAAACCGCTTGCGGTAGAAGGAAAACAGGGAATCCGTCTCCTTCTCCGTCCCCAGGAGCAGCGCGCCGCTGACCATGACAAACAGCTGGTTGCAGACCAGCCCCACGTTCTCCGTCTGGATGGCCAGCCCGCGGACGGGATTTCCCGCCGGAAGGCCGTTCACCAGGGCGGGGACCATGTGCACCACGATGACCAGCATGGCCGCCAGCACGCGGACATAGTCCAGCCAGGCGATGCGCCCGGGCTTCCCGTAGCCGCCCAGCACCAGGGACCGCAGGTAGGCCGGGGAAATGCGTCCGCCCGCCTTCTGCTCATGGACCCAGATGCTCACGAAAACCAGGACATACGAGGCGAGAAGAAGCCTCGGCCGCATGCCCATGGTCCTCGCGGGGAATACCACCCGCAGGATGCCGTATAAAATTAACAGGATGCCGCAGGAGTACGCGGCGCGTCGCAGCATGTCTTTCATAACCGGTTTATATACTATTCTCCCTGAATGGTTTCTTTTCCTATTGACACGTTGTAGTATACTATAATGAGTATTGAATTGTAAGGAGGTCTTATCATGAATCTTGAAGATCTTTTCAAGGATAAGCCGGAACCGGAAAAGGCTCCCGAACTCGTCACCAAGGACATGATCATCGGCGATATCCTGAGAGCGCACCCGCTTGCCGCTGAGATCCTCATGGCCTGCGGCATGGGCTGCATCGGCTGCCCCTCCTCCCAGATGGAATCCCTGGAGGAGGCCTGCATGGTTCACGGCATGAATCCCGATGAAGTCCAGACTTTCCTCAATGAGGAGCTGGCCTCCCTGGAGTCAGAGAGAGCCTGAGTCTCCGGACTGTTTCTAAAAAGAATACTTCGTCAGACATCACCTGAGAGGAGCTCTGAGAGCTCCTCTTTTGTGATCGCTCCCTGTCCCATCTGTTCCGCGCCGAGGATATCCTCGGCCAGCTTCTTCTTAGCCTCCTGCATCGCCAGGATGCGTTCCTCCAGCGTCCCCTTCATCACCAGTTTGTAGACCGTCACCTTCCTCTGCTGCCCGATCCGGTGCGCCCGGTCCGTCGCCTGGTTTTCCACGGCCAGGTTCCACCAGGGATCGTAGTGGACCACCACGTCCGCCCCGGTGAGGTTGAGGCCCGTGCCGCCAGCCCGCAGGGAAATGAAGAAGACGGGGACATTTCCCCGGTTAAACCGCTCAGTCAGTTCTGCCCGCTCTTCCTTCGGCGTCGCCCCGGTAATACAGTAATAAGGTATATTTTCTTTCTCCATGTCCTTCTTCAGAAGGTCCAGCATGGACGTAAACTGGGAAAATACCAGCACCCGGTGCTCGCCGTCGATGGCGCTTTTCACCAGCTCCCGGAAGGCCTCCCTCTTCGCCGAGGGGCCGTCATAATCCGCATAGCACAGGGACGGGTCGCAGCAGATCTGCCGTACCCGCATGAGCTCCGCCAGGATTTTCATCCGGTTCCGGTTAAAGTCTTCGGCGCTCTCCATGGCAAGCATCTGCCTCATATGCAGCACCTGGGCGTCATACAGCCGCCGCTGCTGCCCTTCAAGGGCGGAATAGCGCACTTCCTCCAGCTTTTCCGGCAGGTCCTTCAGGACATCTCTCTTCATCCTCCGGAGGATAAAGGGCGAGATCATTTTCATCAGGCGGTCCGAGGCCGTCTCCTCCCCGTCCCGGACGATGGGATTCTCGAACAGGCGGCGGAACTCTTCGTAGCTGTAGAGGAATCCGGGCATCAGGTAGTCGAAAATGCTCCAGAGCTCGGCCAGCCGGTTCTCAATGGGGGTTCCCGTCAGGGCAAACCGCACCCGGCTGTTCACAAGCTTCACCGCCTTCGCGGCGGCTGTGGTGTGATTCTTGATAAACTGGGCCTCATCGATAATCTCGTACCGGAAGTCCAGGCCGCTATACAGGTCGATGTCCCGCTTCAGCAGGTC
>ONXW01000270.1 GCA_900321915.1 uncultured Eubacteriales bacterium | reverse complement strand
TCGCTCTCCGAGCTCAAAGACTGCGGCATTATCCGAATCCGGGATCTGTACGCGGCAAAGTGTTCCCGTGAGCCGGGATGGTACGCTGTGCGGGAACTGTTTGAGAAAATCTGATAAGGTTTTTTTGTCACTATTTGTCAAGTTCCTTTCTGGCCTCCGCCAAAGCCCTGTCAAACTGCGGATCGGCCAGCAGAGTCTTGAGGATCCTTACCAACAGTTCAAAGTGTTCCTGTTCCTGGTGTTGTTCTTCTGTCATGATTAGCTCCTTATCCCGCGGCACATTGTGCAAAGAAAGCATTTTCCGGAAATGTGCTTCATCAGCTGAATCTATTTTACATCATAATAAACAAATTGGTGTATGTTTTTGGTAAATTAGGATATAATATAAAAATGCATGGAAGAAAACCGGAAGATAAGGAGAGGAAAATGAGCGATATCATGAAAAAGTCTGAGGAGATGCGGGCCTCGGCGGTGCACTATAACTGCGCGCAGTCAGTGCTGGTTCCCTTTGCCGAAAAGGCCGGCCTGGATCCGGAAGCGGCGCTGAAGCTTTCCGCATGCTTCGGCAGCGGCATGAATATGGGGTCAGTCTGCGGCGCGGTGACGGGAGGCCTGATGGCCCTGGGGCTCTGCGGGGCCGGGGACAGGGAGACATGCCAGAGGTTCTGCAGAAAGATACGGGAGAACCATGACGGGATGCTGGACTGCCGGGATCTGCTTCGGGTGAACGCCGAAAAGGGAGGGGAGAGAAAACCTCACTGTGACGGCATGGTATTTGAAGCGGTCCGTACCGCGGAAGAGATTCTCGCGGAAAAAGGACCAGGACTCTTAAATTCCAGTGAGAGTTAACACTCAAACGAATAGAAAGCTTGTAAAAGCCCGGAAATTCAACGTTTCTATTGATTTTCCGGGCTGTTTTTTTCCGGCGCGGCTTCCGGCCGGGAGGATTTGGTGCAAAGATCTTTCTCGCCCCCGGAAAGTGTGCTAGAATGGGAGATAATGATAGGAACGAACCCAACGCAGAAGGAGGGATCATATGGACCAGCAGATGTTTTCCAATTCCAGCATACTGTCATGGCTGACTTATTACGCGGAAAAGACCCCGGTGGACCTGGGCCGCATCAAGATCCTGGACATTACCAGGAAGAATAAAAATGTTATTCCTACGGTGGAATCCCACAATTCCACGCTGATTTTCACCGAGGCGGGACACCAGGATATCTTCTATCGGATGTGGAATGCGGGTCTCGGCGACTGTACCGTCTGGTACAACGAGGGGAGCGATCCCTCCGGCGAAATCCTGAATAAACCGGTCAAGGAGATGATCAACCGGGGAATCAATGCCTCCGCGGCAATGCTGATCATCAATCCCAACGCCCGGTCCACCTCCAAGATCGGCATGAACAACATGAATTTCCGCCGCGGCTCCGTGCGCTATGTCGGAAGCGAGATCCGCGCGGTGATGCTGTCGAAGATGCATGTGGATCAGTCCGATACCATCTGCGTTATCAGCGGGGAGTCCATCGCCGTCGAGGCGGCGCTGCAGGCTCCGGAGGGCACGGTGATCGCGGTGGAGTACAACCAGAAGGACCGCAGGACCCTGGAGGACAATGCCCACGATTTCGGGCTGCACAATATTGACATCATCGACCATGTGGATGACGAGACCTTAAAGGACCTGCCCGCCCCGCGGCTGACGATGCTGGTGGCGTCCGCCAGCATGGAGCAGGAGATTGAGTGCCTGCTCCGGAAGAACCCGGATATGGAGTTCATGGTCTATACCCTGGATTTCCAGTGCGCGGCGAGCATGCCCGCGGTGTTTGAGCGGTTCGGGATTACGGACACGGAGATCCTGCAGATTGAGGTCAGCAAGCTGAACAGCAAGAGGGAATTTGTCTCTGAGCCCGCGCCCTGGATTATTACCGGCAAGAGGTTATAACTGCATGTCCCGTATACAGATACTGCGAAAATGGCTGAGGTACAACCTCGGCCTCGCGATTTATTCTTTCGGCGTGTATTGTACGATACACGCCGATATTGGCGCTGCGCCCTGGGATGTCTTCTACCTGGGCCTGTCCGGTTTTTTCGGCGTATCCTACGGGTTTGTGGTTATGGTTACCGGCGTGCTGGTGGTGTTTCTCGACCTGTGGATGGGGGAGAAGATAGGCTTCGGCACCCTGTTTGACGCGTTTCTGACCGGATATTATACGGATTTCTGGATGCACACGGACCCGGTGGGGAGCCTTGTCTCCTCCTGGCCCGGCAGGGCCCTTCTGCTGGTATCGGGACTGTTCATCCTGTCGCTGGGCATGTTTTTTGCCATGTCCGCGGGGCAGGGATGCGGTCCGAAAGACGCCATGTTCCTGGGTATCGGAAAGAGGCTCCGGAGGCTGCCCATAGGGCTTGTGCAGATCCTGCTGCAGGCGGTGGTCCTCTTTATCGGATGGATCCTCGGGGGCCCGGTGGGCGCGGGGACCGTTATCGCTGTTGTCATGAGCGGGGC
>ONXW01000311.1 GCA_900321915.1 uncultured Eubacteriales bacterium | reverse complement strand
CCGGCGTTTCTTCCAAAGCCGCGGCGCCTTCCTGCGCGGCGGCTTCTGTTTTCCCTGTCTGTTCCGGCGCCTCGGAAACACCTTCGGAAACCATGCTTCCGGCAGGCGCTTCATCTTCCTGCGCGTACTCCGTCCGAAGGCCGTTCTGCCGGTAGATGCCGATGGAGAGCGCAAGAACAAGGCAGGCTGCTATCGTGCTCATCGCGCGCCAGGGCACCCTTTTGGCCCTGGCCTCCGCGAGGCTTACAACCTGCTTTCCGGCATCCGTTTTCGGCGCCGCTTCTTCTATGTACTTGTCACTGATCTCCCCAAAGGCCTTCAGCAAGCGCTCTTCACTGTTCATATATTGATGCCTTCCTTTTCAAGATACACCCGAAACTGTTCCCTGGTACGCATTAGGCTCATCTTGACTGCGCTTTCTCCCATACCGTATTCGCCGGCGATCTCTTTTACGCTGCTCATATACCAGTATCTGCGGACAAATATTTTCCGTGTCTGCTCCGGCAATCCTCCCAGAAATCTGTCTATCGCTGCGGCCAGCTCCTTGTCGTCGATCTCTTTCTCCACGTCGCTGGATGCCGAGATGCAGCCGGCCAGCTCATCCAGCGCTGCTGCCGTCTCGCCCGCGCCCCGCTTCAGGGCCCTCGACTTCTCATACAGATTCAGTGCCAGATTCCGGGTAATTTTGCCCAGAAAGGAGGAGAACCGGACGGGCCGCGTCGGCGGAATGGCATTCCAGGTATGGAGCCATGTGTCATTGACGCATTCCTCGGCATCCTCATCGCTGTACAGTATATTCCAGGCGATCTTGCGGCAGTACTTTCCGTATTTTGCGGAAGTCTCCGCGATCGCCTGTTCTGATCGCTTAAAATACAGATCGATGATCTCCCGATCTTCCATCAGTTTCCCCCTCACACCTAAAGACAGTAAAACGTCTCATTCGGTCACACAGTATTTTAAAAAAGCCGGACATTTATTTATGGCAGGACATTGCGGAAAAAGGGCCTTCTCCGGCAGAATAAATATCATTTGATTATCTTATTATAGCCCAAATGCAGGGCTTCCGTAAACCAGATTCACCTTACAATTATTGTATATTCATGACAATTTTACTTCCCGGATGTTTATCCCGGCGCAAAAAAGCGGGGCACACCGCCGAAGGGTATGCCCCGCACTGTTTTAAACTGTTTTATCGCGTTCTGTCTGTCCGCTCTGCGCTCACGCTAAAAAGCGGGATTCCTCCGCCTGAAAAATCAGGAGAAAAGCGGCTTCAGCACATCCGCCAGCGCATCCTTCTCAGCCTGCGCCTCTTCCAGGTTCTTTCCGAGGGTTGTGTAGTATGCCTTGATCTTCGGCTCTGTTCCGGACGGGCGCACCACGACGGTCTCCCCGTTCTCCAGCTGGTAGATCAGGACATTGGCCCTCGGAAGCCCCGTCTCCTCGGGCTTCTCGTAATCCCATGCCTTTGCCACCGGACGGCCGCCGAATTCTTTCGGCGGGTTCTCGCGGAGGTCATTCATGATGCCGGCCATCTTGTCCATGCCGGACAGGCCCGGGAACTCAAAGCTGTCAACCTTGTTCAGGTAACGTCCGTACTGTGCGTAGATCTCTTCCAGACGCTGCTTGATGGAGGAACCGATGCTGCGGTAATACGCAGCCATCTCGCAGATCAGCATGGAGCCGATAACAGCGTCCTTATCGCGGACATAAGGTCCTGCCAGGTAGCCGTAGCTCTCCTCAAAGCCGAAGATGAAGCGATCTTCCTCGCCTGCCGCCTCCAGCTGGGCGATCTGGTCGCCAATCCACTTGAAGCCGGTCAGGGTGTTGCGCATCTCAACGCCATAGTGCGCCGCCACCGCATCGGCGAGCGGGGTGGAAACGATAGATTTCACCGCCACAGGTTTTTCCGGCATGGTGCCTTTCTCAATGCGGCCGGCACAGATGTAGTCCAGAAGCAGTACGCCCATCTCATTGCCGGAAACCAGCTCATAGGAGCCGTCCGGGCACTTCATGGCGATACCCACGCGGTCTGCGTCCGGGTCGGTGGCGAGCATCAGGTCCGCACCGGTCTGCTTCGCCAGCTCCAGTCCCTTTTCGAGGGCCGCGAAAATCTCCGGGTTCGGGTAAGAGCATGTCGTAAAGTATCCGTTGGGATACTCCTGCTCCGGGACAATCGTGATGTCGGTAATTCCCATATCCTTCAGGACGCGGGTGACCGGAACGAGTCCCGTGCCGTTGAGGGGCGAATACACCAGCTTAAGGCCCGCGGTTTTGCACAGGCCCGGACGGACCTGTCTCGCCTCGATCGCCTCATAGAGGGCTTCCTTGCAGTCTTCCCCGACAAAGCTGATAAGGCCCTTCTCCACACCTTCCGCAAAGGGCATATACTTTGCGCCGGTCAGGACGTCAGTCTTCTGGATGGATTCGTAGACAACCGCTGCCGCGTCATCTGTCATCTGGCAGCCGTCCGGCCCGTAGGCTTTATATCCGTTATACTGTGCCGGATTGTGGGAAGCGGTAACCATGATGCCGGCATTGCATTTATAATAGCGTGTCGCGAAGCTCAGCGCCGGAACAGGCATGAGCTCATCATAAATACGGACTTTGATTCCGTTGGCGGCAAGAACGCCGGCGGCGTCTTTCGCAAATGTCCACCCCTTGAGACGGCTGTCGTAGCTGATAGCTACCGTCTGGGTTCCGCCCTGGGTCTTGACCCAGTCCGCAACGCCCTGTGTCGCCTGGCGCACAACCCATATATTCATGCGGTTTGTCCCCGCGCCGAGCGTGCCCCTGAGTCCGGCTGTGCCGAACTTGAGGGCCACCGCAAACCGCTCTTTGATGGCCTCGTCGTCTCCCTCGATGTCCTGCAGCTCTTTCTTCAGGTCAAAATCCAGAAGTTCCGCATCGAGCCACCGCTTATAATCATCCTGATACATATCATGCCTCCTGTCATACATAGTTTCCCGGTAAACAGCTAATCCTAAGTAGAATTTTACAGACTGCGAAGATCCTTGTCAAGGCATGGGCAGGTCATCCGCACCTTGCAAAAACAGCATTAAATCGGGCATTTTTTAACGTTTTTTTTTCGATTTCCCTTATTTATGGGGTTTTCTCGTTCTCTGTCTTATGCTATAATAAGACAAAATTGCAATAGCAACAATAATTAAAGGAGGCACGAATTATGAACAAAGGTGAATTGGCTGCTGCAATCGCTGAAAAGTCCGGTCTGACCAAGAAAGATGCTCTGGCTGCTGTTGACGCGTTCGTGGAAGCTGTCGAAGAAGCAGTCGCTGCCGGCGGCAAGGTACAGCTCATTGGCTTCGGCTCCTTCGAGAGAGGTGAGAGATCCGCAAGAGCGGGCAGAAACCCGAACACCGGAAAAGCCATCAAGATCCCGGCCACCAAGACAGTTAAGTTCAAAGCAGGCTCAGAATTCAAACTTAAAGTGAATGCGAAGAAAGAGAAAAAGCCGAGAGCAAAGAAGAAAGCATAATTACGACGTTCATAGTGATGTGCGTGACAGAACATAACAGAAACCGGGGCGCCTGGACGCCCCGGTTTTTCTTTTGCTTTTTTTACTGGAACTTTATGCTCTTCAGGATCATATCGCCTGTGGTTCCCTCATCCACGTCAACTCTCACCGTGCCGATGGAAAGAGCCACATCATCGTTCAGCTGGGCGATAAACTCAACCCAGTCATATCCGATGTTCTTGTATGAGCGGGCCTGGAAGGTCACCCCGTCTATCTCGCGGGTCCCGAGCTCTTTATAATTCTCGAACTTGTCCTTATAGAAGTCAAAGTCCTCCACCTTGTCCTTCCTCTCAAACTTGATAAAACCTGCCCCGAATTTGCCCGGGTCGTCGGAATCGACAAGCTTGACGCCGCTTCCCTTCGTGTCAATGCTCCATCCGGACTGCGGAATCTCCACATCCACCTTCAGCGGGTTGTCGTGGTCGCCGAATTTGAAGACCTCCAGTGTCTCTTTCTTCTTCGGCGCGCTGGCGGCCTTTGCCTTGTCAGCCTCCTTCGCCTCCTCCTGCATCTGGGCCAGGTATTTCTCCTCCGCCTGGGAACCGGTGAATCCGCTGGAGTTATAACCGCTGATGTGGTAATTGCCGGCGTCGTCCTCCTTGAAGTTTACATGGATAAACAGGTTCGGATTCTCGGAGGCAATCCAGTCAAAGTAGCAGTAATAGCACTTCATGTGCTCACTGTACTCTTCACCGGTAAACTTTCCGGGTACGCCGAAGTAATCCTTCAGCTCATCATAGGACATGCTGAAGGCGTTGGCGCTGTTGATTTTGGACAGGTAGACGTATCCCTTCATGACTTCTTCTTCCGTCACGATGCCGTCTCCGCCCCTGGCTTCCATCTTTCCGACTTCACCTTTTGGCGGCGGTCCCGCAAGCTCTTTTGAGGCCTCGGTTCCTGCCGCGGCTTCCGTGGTCTCCTCCGCCGCGGGCTCTGTGTCTTTCGTCTCCTCCGCCTTTGCGGTCTTCGTCTCCGGAACACCGGCGGAACCGTCACGTTTCATCGTGTACTGCACGCCCTGCATATCCAGGTAGAGCGTGTCGCCCTCGATGGTATAGGTATACTTTGAGCTGCCGTAGATCGTCACTTCCCCCGGCTTCCATGTGATATCCGCGGCCGTCTGGTACAGGAAAAGGGTTCCTGTGCCGTCCGGGGCGAGCTCCAGGTATGTATCCCCCATTCCCGCCGTCTTCAGCATGTCATAGGATACGGTGGTTCCGTTTCCCGTATACTCGTAAATCAGGTATTTTCCCGCGTCAGCGGAATCGATCTCATCGGATTTCTCAGCCTTTTTCTTCTCTCCGGCCGTCTTTTCCTTGCTGTCGTCCTGCTTTTCTTCCTGAGCAGCCTCCGTTTTTTCCTCCGCAGACTCCTCAGCGGCGGCTGCTGTCTCTGCGGATTTTTCAGTCCCCGCGTCCTTCTGCCCTCCGCAGGCGGAAAGTGCGAGCGCTGCCGCAAGAAGGCATACTCCTAAAAGATTCTGTTTTTTCATATCCTCTCCTTTCCGGCACAATGACCATGTATCATGATTATACCAGCCGCATCCCCCGCGGCACATCATCCCAAAGGATGTTTTTCCCGGAATCCCCGATTTCTTTCTTGTAAAATGCCCCCGCATGTATTATAAAAGAACTATAACTGAAAACAACCTAATAGCGGCGGCGCCGTGTTTTCCCGCCGCGGCGGCAGATTGGGGGCACCACCTTCTGTCGCCTTCAAATTAATGCAGCGCTGTCCGCAGGGCATCGCGTGATTTCATGGAAACAGCATTAACACCCGCCGGGGCAGTCCCGGTGCAGGCGCCGGAAATGAGGTCTTCATGAATTCTGGAAACACGAAAAAAATGGTCACCGCCGCGCTTCTCGCGGCACTCGCAGTCATCGGCTCCACATTCTCGTTCCCTGTCCTGGGGTCGAAATGCGCGCCCGTACAGCATCTGGTCAATGTGCTCTGCGCCGTATTCCTGGGCCCGTGGTGGGGTCTGGCTGCCGCTTTTGTATCCAGCCTTGTCAGGAACCTCACGGGACTGGGCACACCCCTGGCTTTCCCCGGCAGCATGTGCGGGGCTTTTCTCTCCGGTCTCCTGTACCGGAAGTTTAAAACGCTTCCCGCCGCATGTATCGGTGAAGTCGCCGGAACCGCCCTTCTTGGGGGCATGCTGGCCTACCCTGTAGCAAAGCTTATCATGGGCAACGCCGGGGCCGCCCTCTTTACCTTTGTGGTGCCTTTCCTCATCAGTACCGCGGGCGGGAGCATCATCGCCTTTGTCATCCTCACTACGCTGCAGCAGACCCGCGTACTCGGCCAGCTGCGCCAGCTGCTGGATTCCTGACCGGAGTGCCCGCCATGTATACGATTCCTGACGATTCCCTTGTAATCAGATACCGCGAAAAGGTCCTTTCCCTTCATCCCGTCGTGCAGTGCATCACCAACATTGTCACGGTCAACGACTGCGCCAACGCGCTTCTCGCCATAGGCGCATCCCCGACCATGGCCCACCACCCGGGGGAGATGGAGGATTTTGCCGCCATCACGGACGCCCTGGTCCTCAACATGGGGGCTACAGAGTCCTTTGAGGCGATGAAGATCGCCGGCGCCGCGGCATCGCGGCTGCGCCACCCCGTCGTGGTTGACCCGGTGGGCTGCGCGGGGTCGCCCTTCCGCCGGAGCATGTGCCTCTCCGTCACGGAGGCCTTTCCCCCGGCGCTGATCCGGGGAAATGCCGCCGAGATCCGCGCCCTTCTGCTGGACAGGAATACCGGCCGGGGAGTAGACAGCAGCGCCCCCGGAAGCTCTTCCGGCGTTCCGGAAGCCTGCGCGTCCCTGGCACGGAAAACCGGTGCCATCGTCATCGCCACCGGCGCCACCGACTATATCAGTGACGGGACAGATATCCTCGCCGTACCCGGCGGGTCCCCCCTGATGTCGAGAATCACCGGCGCGGGCTGCATGCTGAGCTCCATGCTCGGCGCCTACATGGCTGCGGAAACCTCGGCGGAAAGCGCCTGGGCCTGCTGCCGCAATATGGCGCTGGCGGCGGAGAGGGCCGCGGAAAAGACCGCCTCGCTGGGAGGCGGCACCGGAACCTTCCACATCTCGCTGATGGACGCGCTGACAGTGTAAATGAAAAAAACAGCCTGTTTTCCTCACCGGAAGACAGGCTGTATTTTTTATGCCGGATGGGGCGCACAGGAAAGCGGGGCAAATCGTCCCGCAGGCAAAACGCCCGGTCCCGTCAGCAGAGGGTTGCGTAGATCACGGCCTTGATGCTGTGCATGCGGTTCTCCGCCTCGTCAAAGACCACGGACTGGTCGGATTCAAAGACTTCATCGGTCACTTCCATCTCCGTGATGCCGAACTGCTCGGCGATCTCCGCGCCGATG
The DNA here is from genome assembly GCA_900321915.1 of uncultured Eubacteriales bacterium. Lineage (GTDB taxonomy): Bacteria > Bacillota > Clostridia > Lachnospirales > Lachnospiraceae > Clostridium_R. The sequence goes on along the minus strand of ONXW01000311.1, from coordinate 2,488 downwards.
GTCGTCTTTGTATCGTGGAAGGACGGCAGGCAGTGCATGAAGATAGCGCGCTTTGACGCATTCTCCATCACCTTCCTGTTGACCTGGTAATCCTTCAGGAGCTCAATGCGGTGCTCCCAGATCTCCGCCGGTTCTCCCATGGAAACCCAGATATCCGTGTAAAGCACATCCGCATTCTTTGTCCCCTTCTCAACATTCTCCGTGAGGGTGATGGTGCTCCCGCTCTTCTCCGCGATCTTCCGGGCTTCCGCCACCAGTTCCTCCGCCGGGAAAAGCTCTCTCGGCGCGCAGGCGGTGTAGTTGAGTCCCATCTTCGCGCATACCACCATCAGGGAGTTGGATACATTGTTCCTGGCGTCTCCCATAAATGTGAAATTCAGTCCCCGCAGGTACCCGAATTTCTCTTCAATGGTCATGAGATCGGCGATCATCTGCGTCGGATGGAACTGATCCGTCAGGCCGTTCCACACCGGGACGCCGGAATACTCCGCCAGTTCTTCCACGATAGACTGGTCAAAGCCCCGGTACTCAATGCCGTCAAACATCCTTCCGAGGACCCGCGCGGTATCCGGAAGGCTCTCCTTCTTGCCCATCTGGCTGCTGCCCGGGTCGAGGTAGGTCACGCCCATGCCGAGGTCGTGGCCTGCCACCTCAAAGGAACAGCGGGTGCGGGTGGATGTCTTCTCGAAGAGCAGCACCATGTTTTTGCCTTCCAGGTAGCGGTGCGGCGTACCTGTTCTCTTCATTCTCTTAAAGTCCTTGGCGAGGTCCAGCAGATAGCGGATCTCCTCAGGTGTATAGTCAAGCAGTTTCAGAAAGCTTCTGCCTCTCAGATTCACTCCCATAATAAAACCTCCGGATTCTGGTTATGTCTTTGCCGCCTTTAGCGGCCTGTATCTCAGGATATCATACACTTAGTTATACCTGTATTTTTCAGTGCTTTCAAGTATCGGCAGGATCTTTTCTACTGCCTCCGCAAGGTTTTCCGCGGAAAAGGTCTGTCCGTACTCTCCCTCGCCGAGAAGCACTGTCCGGCATCCGGCGGCCGCGCCGGCGCGGATATCATTTTCCCCGTCCCCAATCATCCAGGACTGTGAGAGGTCGATATTGAAATCGCGGGCCGCGTCCAGGAGCATCCCGGGCTTCGGTTTCCTGCACGCGCAGTCAATCTTGAGCTCCGGCACCTCCCCCGGGTAGCCCTTATGGGGATGGTGCGGACAGTAGTACAGTCCGTCCAGGTATGCCCCCTCCGCTCCCAGAAGCGTCTCCATCTTCTCATGAATCCGCGCAAGCTCCGGCACCGTCACCTCGCCTCTCGCGATCACGGGCTGGTTTGTGGCCACAATCGCGAGGTATCCCGAGTCATTAATCTGCCTGACAGCCCCGGCCGCTCCCGGCAGGAGCTCAAAATCCCCGATATCCCTGAGAAATCCCACATACCGGTTGATTGTGCCGTCCCGGTCAAGAAAGATGGCTTTCTGCCGGTTTTTCAGGTTTTTTGCCCGGACCAGGCCCGCGGCAAAGTCCCGGCTCACCGCGTGAAAGCGCTCCGGGGTCCCCATATCCTTCACATACTCCGGGCTGTCATAACAGAACATCCGCCCGGTCCCGCAGAGAGGCTTCAGGATCTGCCGGTCCAGGTCCGCCTTCTTTATCTTTCCGTCCGGCCCGGCCTTTCCGACGCTCTCAGGGTCTATCCCGGAATATGCGAGAGCCGCCGGACTCAGCACATGGAGCCCGGCATTGACCCGGTTTTTGTAGAATTCCGGGCGCGCGTCCTCTTTGGTCAGCCACTGTTCCACGCTCCCATCCTCCCCGGCCACCACAATGCCCGAATCGTAGGGATGGGAGTTCGGGTGGGTGAACAGGGTCGCCAGGCCGCCGCATCTTCTGTGGTATTCCACAAACCGGTTAAAATCGATATCGAAAACGGCGTCCGCATTGAGCAGGAGGAAATCCTCCCTGAGGTCAAGCTTAAACAGGGCGCCCGCATTGCCCAGCGGCTCCTTCTCCTCAAAATACTCTATATGGATTCCGAGCTTTCCTCCGTCCCCGAAATAATCCATGATCTTATCCGCCATGTGGGAGACGGTGAGCACCACATCCCGGAATCCCTGATCCCGCAGGGATTCCAGCTCCCATTCCAGAACCGGCTTTCCCATGACGGGGATAAGCGGCTTCGGGATATCCGGAAACAGGGAGGAGATCCGCGTCCCCCGCCCTCCGGCCATAATAACTGTCTTCATAGAACAGGCCCAAACCTTTCCTGATAATAGAATCAGTATACACTTTTTTCCGGGATCAGAAAAGGCAGCAGGACGAATCCTGCTGCCTGTGTTTTTCAAGCGGGAATTACTTAAGGGTAACCTTAGCGCCCTGCTCTTCGAGCTTAGCCTTGACTTCCTCAGCCTCTTCCTTGGAAACAGCTTCCTTAACGTTCTTCGGAGCGCCGTCAACAAGATCCTTAGCTTCCTTCAGGCCAAGACCT